>JASLGO010000039.1 GCA_030150135.1 Aquirhabdus sp. | reverse complement strand
GGGTTAAGCGTAAACGGTATTCTTCACCCTCATGCAATATGCGAATTTCACGCCCTAGTGCAAAAAGGTTATTTGATTGCAAAACAGGTAATGCAGGTTGGCTTGAACCTAAAATACGAAAATAAGCATTCATGATCAGTTCCTCGGTATAAATATTATTTGTTAATGATAATTATTATCATTTGTGTGTGCAAGCCTGATCTGTGTGGTTGATGTAAATTAAGAGCGATTCACTTCAAAGCCTTGTTGGTTGATAAGTTTGGTGAACTCCATTTCAATGAGATCTTCAAATTTGGATAAAAAAATCCCCGCACTATGCGGGGATTTTTTATTAAGCAATTTCGTTAAAGTAAACGATTAGTTCTTTTCAACGATAGCAACAACGCCTTGACCGCCAGCAGCACAAATAGAAATTAGTGCACGACCACTGCCTTTTTCATTGAGCAGTTTTGCTGCAGTTGCAACGATACGACCACCTGTTGCAGCAAATGGATGACCTGCTGCAAGAGATGAACCGTTCACGTTCAGTTTGCTACGGTCAATTGAACCCAGAGGTTTGCTCAAGCCCAAACGCTCTTTACAGAATGTTGGATCTTCCCATGATTTCAGCGTAGACAAAACTTGTGATGCAAATGCTTCATGGATTTCATAGAAATCGAAGTCTTGCAAGGTTAAGCCAGCACGCGCCAACATACGTGGAACAGCGTAAGCAGGTGCCATGAGCAAACCTTCTTTAACGTTGCTGTCTTTGCCAGTGAAGTCAACTGCGGCAGTTTCAGAGAAAGTCAGGTATGCAAGGACTTCATGACCGTTTGCTTTTGCCCACTCTTCAGATGCGAGTAGCACCACTGACGCGCCGTCTGTTAGTGGTGTTGAGTTACCAGCAGTCATGGTCGCGTTTTCGCCCTTACCGAAAACTGGCTTGAGTTTTGCCAGTTTTTCCATACTACTGTCTTTGCGCAGATTATTGTCGCGAGTCAGAGTCATGAATGGGGTGATTAGATCATCAAAGAAACCACGATCATATGCCGCTGCCATGTTTTTGTGGCTTGCTACAGTCAGTTCATCTTGTGCTTCGCGAGTAATGCCCCACTCAAGTGCTGTGATTGCAGCGTGATCGCCCATCGATAAACCAGTACGTGGTTCGCCATTTTTTGGTGCATCGAGTAGTTTTTTGAAGTCTAATTTTTTAAGAACTTTGAGGTAGTCGGAGTTCTTTTTAACAATGTTTGCTTCGAGCATTGCTTTACGTAAGCCGTCACCGAAAGAAATCGGTGCGTCAGAAGTGGTATCAACACCACCAGCGATACCCACTTCGATTTGACCGAGAGCAATTTTGTTTGCCACAGTAAATGCAGCTTGCAAGCCTGTACCACACGCTTGTTGCAGATCCATTGCTGGAGTTTGTGCTGATAAAGTGGTGCTGAGTACACACTCACGAGTCATGTTGAAGTCACGGCTGTGTTTAAGAACCGCACCAGCAACAACTTCACCGAGGCGTTTGCCTTGTAGGTTAAAACGTTCAATCAGACCGTTAAGTGCTGCTGTGAGCATGTCACTGTTAGAAGCCTCAAAATACGCGCCGTTTGAACGAGCAAAAGGAATGCGATTTCCGCCCAAAATGGCAACGCGGCGAACAGTAGGGGTATTACTCATAACAGTTTCCTTAGATTTTGCAGGGCTTGGTTTTACTGCACTTGCTTTCGCAGTACTTGGTTTAACAGTAGATGTTGTCGCTTTTGCTGGTGCAGCTGCTGCTTTTGGTTGTGCTGCTGTGGCTGCTGGCTTAGCGCGTGGTGTTGCAGGCTTGCGTGCAGCAGGAGCTTTGGTTGGTGTTGTTTTTGCTGCTTCAGCTGCAACTTTGGTTGCGGCAGGTTGTTCAGTGGCTGGAGTTTTTGCGGTAGATGTTGTTTTAGGAGCCTGACTCATGGTTCTCTCCGATACGTTTTAGGCGCTAGATTTAATTCGCGCAGTTTAAAAAAGTGGCTAACTTTAACATAAAATGATCAAGTTGAATTGGCTGGGCTGCCAGTGACTTCATCGAATAGAGCAAGTGTTGTGGGCGCATAGTTTTGCTAGTATGGCGTAGGGTTGTCAAGTTTCTGATTGAATTAAGCCAAATTAAGCATGGTCTGTTGGTTGTTAATGTCATTAATCATGATTGTAATGATCTAATTGTTGCAAAGATATTATTTTAGAATTCGTTTCTGAATCGCTTTTCAGCAAAATTTCTTAAAAAATTTTGACTAATTTGATGGTATTGCCCATACAATACTGGCCTTGTTGATTTGTTGCTAATGCTGAAATTGATGACGACTTGTTGTCGAATAGTGTGCGGTTGCAGCTATTCAGTTTTTTTATGGCATGATATGTGCCCAAAAGTTGTGCTGTTTTAACTTTAATCTAATTTTAATCGCCTTGATCGAGAGCCGCTATGAGTGACCATTATCAATCTTTTGCAAATTCTGCATTTGGCCAACTTGTTGTTAAAAACTTAGGTTTACCAACACCGTTGATTTTAGATCGTTTTGATGCGTCTAAGCCTTTGATCAATGGCGCAGTGTTATTTGGTGCAGCGGCTGGTTCGACTTTAACTGGCGCGATCAGCGATGCATTGGCAAGTATTCATGCTGATACTTATGCAGGCAACAATCCTGAACTACAGCAAACTGCTGCGAAGTCAGGCTTAAACGTGCGTGCATTTAACAGTGGCGACAAAGAAGCACGTTTTAAAGCATTTGTCTTTGATGCATCAGGAATCAAAAGCTCAGAAGAATTGATTGAATTGTATAACTTCTTCAGCCCAATCGCACGTCAATTGCTTGCATCTGGTCGTGTGGTGATTGTGGGTCGTACACCATCAGACGCTGCAACACCAAAAGAAGCGACTGCACAACGTGCTTTGGAAGGTTTTGTAAAATCAGTAGGTAAAGAATTCAAAAAAGGTGTTGCGGCACAACTCGTTTATGTTGGCAAAGGCGCTGAAGGTAACTTGGAATCAACATTACGTTTCTTCTTGTCAGCTAAATCTGCTTATGTATCAGGTCAAGTTGCTCGTGTCACTAAAGGCAAAGCAGTTTCTGTCAATTGGGCAAAACCATTGACAGGCAAAACAGCTCTGGTTACTGGCGCAAGCCGTGGTATCGGTGAAGCGATTGCGCGTACTCTGGCACGCGACGGCGCACATGTGATTTGCTTAGACGTGCCACAACAAGAAGCTGATTTGGCTCGTGTTGCAGGTGAGATCGGTGGTAGCGTGTTGATGGAAGACATCACTGCTGCTGATGCAGGCGAAAAAATTGCTGCATTTGCACAAAATCGCGGTGGCTTGGACGTTCTCGTCCACAATGCTGGTGTAACACGCGACAAAATGTTGGCAAACATGAAAGATTCTATGTGGAATCTCGTCATTAACATCAACCTGTCTAGCGCAGAACGCATTAACGACTATTTGTTAGAAAACGAAGCATTCAACGATAACGCGCGTATTATCTGCGTATCGTCAATCAGCGGTATCGCTGGTAACTTGGGTCAAACTAACTACGCAGCATCAAAAGCGGGCGTGATCGGTCTGGTTCAAGCGACTGCGCCAGTTCTGAAAAAAGGCATCACCATCAACGCAGTTGCACCAGGCTTCATCGAAACTGCAATGACCGCAGCGATTCCGTTACAAATTCGTGAAGCAGGTCGTCGTATGAACTCTATGGCACAAGGTGGTCAACCTGTGGATGTTGCAGAAGCTATTGCTTGGTTCGCAAGCCCTGCATCAGGTGGTGTGAACGGTAACATTATCCGTGTCTGTGGTCAGAGTTTGCTCGGCGCATAATACTGTTACATAACAATTGACAGTGTTGATTAATGTCATTGAGTTAGAAAAAATGCCGTGCTTTAATTGTGCGGCATTTTTTTGATAGGTTCGTGAGATTTCACTAAAAGTTTGTCATGTCTCACAAATTAATTTAGTACCAAAAAATAGTTTTGTGTTTTAAAACCAACTTCAATTAATGAGCATCATCATGCCAAATCGTTCGTTCCAATCGATTCCAAAGCCTTTAGGTATATTTGCTAAAGTTGCTTTGAGCACACTCAAAAAAAATCACTTTAAAACATTGCCACAAGCAGAATACAGCGTAGATGCGGTCAAAATTGATCGTAAGCATCTGGCTTCATATAACAAAATTTGTGGTTATCCAGATTCAGATATCTTGCCTCCGTTGTACTTAGGCATTTTGTCGATGCCACTACAATTATCATTAATGGTCGGTGAAGACTTTCCGTTTGCGATTTTAGGCATTGTGCATATCCGTAATACAGTTGAACAATTCAAACCTGTGAATGCATCAGATACGATTGCACTGTCAGTTCGTTTTGGTGAAATCACACCACATGAAAAAGGTAAGCTATTTACTTTCATTAATACTGCAAAAGTACGTGGTGAAGTGGTTTGGGAAAGTGTTTCAACGTATCTAGCGCGCGGTAAATCAGAAGGCGTTGTTCCGAAGAGCGATAAAAAAGAGTCACGATTAGAGCCTAAAGCGGGTGATCTGAATGTTGATTTCGATTTGCCAGAAGATTTAGGTCGTCGTTATGCGTTGGTTAGTGGTGACTTTAACTTTATTCATATTCATGCAGTCACTGCAAAAGCATTTGGTTTCAAACGTGCAATTGCGCATGGCATGTGGACAAAAGCACGTTCTGTTGCGGCATTAGGTGAGTTGCCACCAGCATACTTCTTGGATGTTCAATTCAAATTGCCTGTATTCTTGCCTAATAAAGTACATCTGCAAGCACAGAAAGTTGGTAAAAAAACCACTTTTGAGCTGACTGGTGTAAAAGATGGCAAGCCACATCTGTTTGGTACGCTTGAAGCGCGTTAATTTCTCGCTCAATTTTTATCAGTAAAAACAGCGACTCTTCTTGATGAAAAGGGGAGTCGCTTTAGTTTCTGCCTGTTAGTTTTGGTTTGTTGGTTTTAGCTTTTTAATTTAAAAATCTTGGATTCATAATGAATAAGAAACATGCGGTAAATTTTTTCACTTTCGTTCAAAAAATCATTTTCAGTACAGTTTTTATTTTTCTCATTGGAAATTCATCTGTTCAAGCTGAACAGAGTATTGTTAATAACCCAATGCTATCCACGTCGCCTGTACGCTATGGTCCATATAGTCGTCCTAGTAATGGTTCTGTGCAAGTACAGTCTGTAGCACCTTCAGTCTCTTCATCAACTTCAGCCAAAAGTTCGCGGCATTCAAAGAAAGAAAATGAGACTGGAACCGTAAATATCAACAGTGCTTCGGAAACCGAGTTAGTTGCTTTACCTGGAATAGGTCCGTCTAAAGCGCGTGCAATCGCTGAATATCGTCAGCAACATGGCGGGTTTCAATCAGTGGATGATTTACGACAAGTGAAGGGTATTGGCGCTGCGACACTTGATAAATTGAGAGCACATGTGACGTTGTAGTTTTTTATGGGCTACGTAGCTCATTAAGCGTGTCGAAATGTGCGGTGATTTCGAATAAACCACTTCGACAGGCTCAGTGATCTATGGCGTGAGCAAAAGGTAACAAAAAACCGCTGACGAATCAGCGGTTTTTTATATCAGCAAAATGATCGCTTAGTGGTGGTGGCCACCTGCACCGTGTACATGACCATGTTCAAGCTCTTCTTTAGTTGCTGCACGAATAGCTGCGACTTCAACTTCAAATGTCAGTGCTTGACCAGCCAATGGATGGTTTGCATCAACAACTACGATTTCTGAAGTGACGTCTTTAACAGTGACAACTTGTACACCGTCATCAGTTTGTGCTTGGAATTGCATACCGACTTGGATTTCGTCTACGCCTTGGAACATATTACGTGGAACTTCTTGAACGAGTTCAGCTTGGTATTCGCCATAAGCCTCTGAAGGTTCAACAGTCACTTTGAATTTATCGCCAACTTGTTTGCCAGTCAGCGCATTTTCTAAACCTGGAACAATGTTATGTGCGCCATGCAGGTATGCCAATGGCTCGCCTTGTGATTTGTCGAGCACATCACCAGCTGCGTTAGTTAGGGTGTAGTGAAAGTTCACTACTGAATCATTTTGAATGGTGGACATGCGAGTCAATCCAAGCTAATTAAAAGAGGCGTGTATGATAACTGGTTTTGATTAAAATCGCTTTACTTGCGAATAAAAATGCAACAGTTTGGTTGAAAAAATAGGCATGAATTATTTAAGGGCAGATTTGGAACCTGCCCCTACAATTGAATATTTTGTAGGCGCGGGTTCTAAACCCCTCCTAATTTCGCCGAACATTACTTCAAGAACAGACGATAACCGACATTATCAGTAATATCACTATATGGATAACCAATGCCATCAAGGATTTTGGTCAGTTCCGCATCAGTATGCGAACCAGTCTGCAAGCCAACCAGCACACTGCCATTCGCTGCCCCATGATTGCGATAGTGGAATAATGAGATATTCAAATCCTGTCCTAATTTTTCCAAGAATGAGAGGAGTGCGCTTGGGCGCTCTGGGAACTCATAGCGGAACAGACGTTCGTCACTTAACCCAGCGTGACCACCAATCAAGTGACGGATATGCAGCTTGGCAATTTCATCATCGGATAAGTCGTCAACGCTGTAG
This sequence comes from Aquirhabdus sp., assembly GCA_030150135.1. Classification (GTDB taxonomy): domain Bacteria; phylum Pseudomonadota; class Gammaproteobacteria; order Pseudomonadales; family Moraxellaceae; genus Aquirhabdus. The sequence goes on along the minus strand of JASLGO010000039.1, from coordinate 10,995 downwards.
CCTTTTTTGCTCAAGTTATCGTGGATTTCTTGGCGTTCAACCATGCCGTTTTTGAGCCCAATCCCGACAAAGACTTGCGCCAATGAGTTACCGTTATAGCGATAGTTAAATTCAGTGATTGCACGACCTTGTAAGGCGCGGCAGAACTCTAAGAATGCGCCCGTACGCTCAGGAATATTCACTGCAAAAATCGCTTCGCGTCCTTCGCCGAGCTCGGTACGCTCGGAAATGTAGCGAAGGCGATCAAAGTTCATGTTCGCACCGCTGACGATTGCCGCGATGTTTTTGTTGGTAATGCCATGTTGTTCAATGAATTTTTTCATACCTGCAACGGCGAGTGCACCAGCAGGTTCAACGATGCTGCGGTTTTCTTCGAAGACATCTTTTACTGCTGCACAGATCTCATCAGTGCTACATGTAACGACATCGTGTTCAAGTACGGGGCCTGAGCCGTCGGATTTAGGCAATTGCACGACTTGCAGCGGCAGCTCACCAATTTGAGCAACCGCGACGCCATCGGCAAAAATCCCAACTTGCGGCAATATGCCACGGACACCTGTATCGAGTGCCAATTTCAAGCATGCGGATTCGTCGGATTCAACCGCGATGACTTTGATATGGGGTGCAACTTCGCCGAGGTATGCGGCGACACCAGCGACTAAACCACCGCCACCTGCTGCAACGAATACATAGTCGAGTTCACGGCATTGGCGCAGGAGTTCCATGGCAATCGTGCCTTGACCCGCAATGACGAGTTCGTCGTCAAATGGTGGAATATACACGCGATTTTCTTGTTCAGCGCGGAGCAGGGCATAGCGATAGGCTTCATCGAAATTATCGCCATGAAGTGCAACTGTGCCGCCTAATCGTTTTACCGCACTGACTTTAATGTCTGGTGTGGTTTGTGGCATGACGATGAGCGTGTCGATACCGAGTTTCTGACCTGAGTAGGCTACACCTTGAGCGTGGTTGCCAGCTGATGCGGTAATGACGCCACGTGCGCGTTCTTCGGCTGTCAATTGGCTAATTCGGTTATACGCACCGCGAAGTTTGAACGAAAACACGGGCTGCAAGTCTTCGCGTTTCATCAAAATATTGTTATTGAAACGTGAGGAGAGGCGTGGTGCTTTGTCGAGCGGTGTTTCGATTGCAACGTCGTAAACTGTTGCTTGGAGGATGCGTCTTACCCAGTGTGCCAGCATGTCAAACCTGTTTTTGAATGAGATAAATCAGTCCGCTATTGTAGACTGATTTGAAAGGTTTTGGGCAATTGGGTGATTTGCAATCATATATAAACTAGACTAATTAAATTTAGTTTAATGAAGAAAAACCATACAAACTGTCAATACTTAGGATGCTAAAACTAATTTGTCTAAGTTAGTTGCGCAAGCGGCGAATGGTGAGCCATTTGTTATTGCAAAATCAGGAAAACCGCTAGTTAAAGTTATTCCTTTGACAGCGCCAGAAGGTAATCAAAGGAAACGTTTAGGCTCTATGGCGAATCAGATCAGTGTTCGTGATGATTTTGATCGGATAGAAGAGGCTGAAATTGAACGTCTTTTTGGTGGTGATCGATACGTATGTTTTATTGTGGGCGGCTGGAAATCCTGAGCGTTTGTCTGTAGAGGTGCACGATTTATTAAGAAATTCTGAGAATTAATTGTTTTGTAGTGCAGCAAGCTTGTGGGAAATTGCTATTAAACATAGTTTGAGGCGCGATGACTTTCGAGTGAATGCGTGATTGCTACGTCGTGGTTTATTTGATAACGGTTATATTAAGTTGCCAATAGGCAGTGAACATGCAGTATCCATTAAGTTGTGTTTGTATATCACATGCAAATGTCGCAATGCTCTGAGGTTGTTGTGAGCGACGCGCTGATGATTCAAAAAATCCATTTCATCGTATGTTGCTGACTGCGGATGCTATGGTGATAAAGCACCCGCAGCCAATTAAGTTGATTTAATTTATCTCATTTGAGTATATAGCTAGTCTTTTATTTGCCGAGATTAACCTTCTTTTCGATCACTTGGTCACCGCGTTTGATTGTTATTGTTATTTCTTGGTCTTTATGATTACTTATTATATCGGAAGCAGCCTGCACACCATAAATGACTTGTCCGTTGATCTTTGTAATAATATCGCCTGTCAAAATGTCGCTGCGGAATGCTGGCGTATCGTTGACAACAGATGTGACATACACGCCGCTGTTTGATTGATTTACGTTTCTTTCTTCATTGGTTAGGTCGCGCTAGCCCCAAAAAGATAGTTTCGCTTGATAAAATAAGCGGCTCCATAATTATATCGACTAGTGGTAATTGGAATATAGTCAGTTCTGCTACCGTATGTTGTAGTTGTCGAATTGCCGTAAGCTGTTACTGAGCCTCTAGCGCCGTAAGCAGTGGCAGATTCGTTAGAATAGGATGTTTCTGTGGTCGGCGTGGTTATCGGTACTTGGCTTGTTACTGAGCCTGTATATTGGGGATTGATAATTACAACGAGATCAGCACCAACTTCTTGTCCCTGAGCGATAGCGTTTTGATCTGATTCATTACGATCACTATTGAATGAAGAAGAACCGATTGGGGCATAACCACGTTGAGCATATTTCTCCCAAATCAAAGGCATTCCAGAGTATTCGACTTGAGGAGTTATTGGTGGAGGAGCAATGCGAGCTTTTTCTATTTTTTCTGGAGTGGCGCCAGGGGCAGGTTTGTAAAACTGAGTATAACCGCTCGTACATCCTATTAGAGTTAGAGCCAAGACTGCAATCGTTGCATGTTTCATACTTAGTTCCCCTTCGAAGGAAAGTAAAAACCTCACGGTTTTTGTGAGGTGAAGCCAAAAAATAACATCTCAAATAATACTGAGAAAAATGTTTTTTTACTGAAATTATTTTAAAGTAACAAAAATAATTATCATTAAATTATTGTTAAGTTAAGGAAGTCTAGATTATTTCTGCCCCAACGCAATCCCTTCTCGCCTCGGATCAGCCCCCGCAATCCAGCCTTTATCTGTCCGCCAGATAATCGCCAGCCCGCTCGTCATTTCACCTTCCTTAATCGTATGACCTGCCTGAATCAACGCTTGCTTGAAACCATCGTCAAAACGACCTTGCTCAAGCTCCGTACTATCGCCACGACGAAGAATATGAGGGATATCTAAAGTCTGTTGAACTGTCTTACCATCGAATAAATCAAGAGTCGCTTGAGCCACATAACCAATAATCTGGCTGCCCCCTGGTGAGCCGAGTACACCTTGTACCTGCGTGCCTTTGGCATTTAGCACAATCGTTGGAGTCATACTCGAACGTGGACGTTTACCGCCTTCGACGCGATTGGCAACAGGAATACCTTTATTGGTCGGTGAAAATGAAAAATCAGTCAGTTCATTATTGAGAAAAAACCCACCCTCTTTAACCCAGATGTTTGATCCAAAAGCACTTTCAATCGATAGCGTCATACTGGCTGCTCGACCTTGCGAATCAACTACGCTGATGTGGCTGGTATTTGGCGCATCCACACCAGCCGATGATGGGTGATAAGCCCCAAGACCTGCACTGACTTGATCGAGATGTGCGCCTTTGGCTAATTTGCCGCGTTGTTGTAAATATTGATCATCTAAAAGTTGATCAATAGGAATTTTCACAAATGCAGGATCAGCAAGATATTCATCGCGATCTGCAAAGGCGAGGCGAGAGGCATTGGTGAGATAAGTCGCAGCAACAATCGAATCATTTGGTAAAGTGCCTTGCAACATGCTGAGAGTTTGCAACAAGGTAATGCCCCCTGAGGACGAGGGATTGATGCTACATATTTGATAACTGGAAATGATTTTACATAAAGCGTTACTTGTAACGATTTTGTAGCTGGTGAAGTCTGAACTTGCTAAATCGCTGCCTTGTGCACTTGCTGCTGTAAGAATGGATGCTCTAATCTGATGATTACCATAAAAATAATCTGCGCCGTGTTTGCTTAATTCATTGAGTGTGTGGGCATAAGCAGGATTTTTATATAACGTTCCTACGGCGAGTGGTTGACCGTCAGGATAAAAAATAGATGCGGCATTGGATTGGCGTAAACTAGGATCGACAGTGAGTAATTGATTCAAACGTGGCGTGACGTGAAAACCTTGTTGAGCCATTTCAATGGCAGGTTTGAACGTAGCTTGCCAAGGTAATTTGCCAAAACGATGTGAAATCTGCTCCATGAGTCGCACCATTCCAGGTGTTCCTACAGATAGTCCACTCGTCACCGCTTGGCGAAATGGTAATGGTGCACCTTGAGCATCAAGAAAACGATTTTCTTTGGCGGATTTTGGGGCAGTTTCACGTCCATCCAATGAAATGGTTTGATGCCCATCAAAATAAACCAAATAACCGCCACCACCTAGACCTGATGATTGTGGCTCAACCAAACCTAGCATCCATGCCGCAGCAATCGCACCATCAGCAGCTGTTCCACCTTCATTTAAAATCTTTTGACACGCTTTGGTTGCAAGCGGATGTGCCGTAACACAGATGCCATGTTGCGTCGTGATGGTTTCAGCTTTGCGTAATCCACTGCTGGCTTCGGGGGCAGGTGCTAGCACGTCAGCGTGGCTGATTGAATAAAGACAAAATAAAAGAGGGGTAACGAATAGTTTTTTCATGAGCATCAAAGTCATTGAATTAATGTGCTTGACGATAGCTTTAAATGTCTTTGAGATCAAATGGCAAGATGAAAAGAGAGAGGAAGTCGTGTTTTTTAAATGACAAAAGCAAAATCCATTTTTGGAATGAATGAGAAATTGCTTTGACTTTGATCATTACTGATAAATATTAATCGGACTCTGTAATTCTTGCCCATCCAGATAGACTTTATTTCCCAGCAATGCAATTCGACCTGCGGCAATCCATGAAACAACCAGAGGGTAGATATAGTGTTCTAATTTTCGCACTTTCTGCGTGAGCGTTGGTAAATCATCGGTTGGCAATACATGAGTAACTGCTTGTGCAATGACCGTACCAGCATCTAAATCAGACGTTACAAAGTGGATTGAGCATCCGTGCATTCGATCACCAGTTGCTAGTACCCGCGCATGTGTATTCAAACCACGATAAGCAGGTAATAGCGACGGATGGATGTTAATCATTTGACCGCTATAGCGATTGACAAAAGCGGGAGTAAGTACACGCATAAAGCCCGCTAAAAGAATCAGTTCCGCTTTCCATTCTTGGATCACATTACTGACTTCAGCTTCAAAACTTGCACGATCAGCGAATTGACGGTGATCAACAACTTGAGTAGGAATGCCAGCAAGACGCGCACGTTCCAGTGCATAAGCACTGGGTACATTAGAGATCACACCAACAATCTGCGCACGAATCCGACCAGACTGAGTCGCGTCGATCAGTGCTTGCAGATTGCTGCCATCACCTGAAACAAGGACGACGATTCTGATCAAATCAAGTTCACCCGTACTTGATCATCTGCGTCAACGGTTGAAGCTGCATCGGCTTCAATTTGACCCATAATCCAAGCGGTTTCGCCTGCTGCGGTAAGTTGATCAATTGCAGTTTGAGCATCTGCAGCGGAAACAACGACAACCATTCCAACGCCACAGTTGAAGGTGCGATACATTTCATAAGTATCGACATTTCCTTTTTGTTGTAGCCAGTTGAATAGAGCAGGCCATTGCCATGATTTAGTATTCACGACTGCGCGTGTACCATTTGGTAATACGCGTGGCAGATTGCCCGGTAAACCACCACCTGTGATATGCGCCATCGCATGAATATCAACAGTTTTAGCAAGTTGCAGGATGTTTTTGACATAAATTTTAGTCGGAACCATCACGACATCAGCCAGAGGTTTTCCATCAATCAACTCATCGAGTGCTGCGCCGCTATGTTCGATGATCTTACGAACGAGTGAGTAACCATTTGAGTGTGCACCACTTGAAGCAAGTCCGATCAACACATCGCCTGCCTGAACTTTTTTGCCATCAATGATTTTGTCGTGTTCAACCACACCAACAGAGAAGCCTGCGAGATCATAATCTTCGCCTTCGTACATGCCTGGCATTTCAGCGGTTTCGCCACCAACCAATGCACAGCCAGCTTGCAAACAGCCTTCGCCGATGCCTGTCACAACATTTGCAGCAACATCGACATTTAGATGTCCAGTTGCATAGTAATCCAAGAAAAATAAAGGCTCTGCGCCACAAACCAACAAGTCGTTGACACACATTGCAACCAAATCAATGCCAATCGTGTCATGACGATTCAGTTGTAATGCAAGACGTAGTTTTGTACCAACACCATCAGTACCTGATACGAGAACAGGCTCGTTATAGCCTTTTGGAATTCGGCAAAGTGCGCCAAAACCGCCTAATCCACCCATAACTTCAGGGCGCATTGTGCGTTTAGCGACGGATTTAATTCGATCAACCAGATGATCGCCAGCTTCAATATCTACCCCTGCATCTTTATAGCTCAAAGAGGTGGAACCGTTTGTGGTATTGGTTTGAGGTAAAATAGGGGTAGGTGATGTCATAGAAAGCTCTCCGCGTAAGCGCGGCAATTATACTGTGAATATGACTCTAATTGCGGCATCTGGTCGTATTTTTTGCATGTTAATTGCTTTAGTTGACTAGATGTATTGAGTTTTGTGTTACATGTTACGTTTGTTTGTTTTTCGATTGAGCGGTTATGTGACTAATATTTGTGGTTGAGGTCAGTAGACATGAGGGATAATTCATCATCAAATCAAAATCATTCAATATTTATCAAAAAATAACGAATGATTTTTGCAATCTAGTGTTAGAGTTCTGTCGCAGATGGGATGTTGGCTGTGTTGTGCCGAATTTATTCCGTTTAAATTTTAGAAAAATTAAAGATATCGTGAATACAAGGCGGGGATCCTGAGATGGATGTTTTTGTGCGTCGAGGTTTGTCGTTATTTTGCATCGCTGGTGCGTTGTATGCTTTGTTCTGGGTGTTAGAACAATTAATGCCTATTTTAATGCCATTTTTTGCGGCGATTATCATTGCATATCTGTTCAATCCACTGGTCGAATCTTTAACGAGACGAGTACATATTCCGCGCTGGCTGGCGATTTCATTGGTTTTTCTTTCTATCGCGGTCACATTGGTTGTTGTGTTGTGGTTTCTTGTTCCATTAGTCTGGGAACAGGTGTTGTATGCGCGTGCAAATATTCCTAATGCAATTCAATGGATTAACTTAACACTTCGTCCGTGGTTGCAGCATCAATTTCACATTGAAACCAATCGTATTAGTCTCAATGTGGTCACGACTTGGCTGACCTCATATTTACAGTCCAATTATAGCTTGGACAATACTCAAGAAATGATTACGCGTTTAGCGCAATCGGGCATGAATATCATTAGTCTATTGAGTTTGGCTGTGCTCGTGCCAGTTGTCGCATTTTATTTCTTGTTAGATTGGCAGGAAATGCTTGCGCGGTTTCATAGTCTGATTCCTCGGCGTGCAGAACCCAAAACGATGGAAATTTTGCGAGAGTGCGATGCTGTCTTGGGTGCTTTTGTAAAAGGGCAGCTTCTTGTGATGATCCTACTTGGAGTTGTTTATGCAGTTGGTTTGCAGCTTATCGGAATTTCAGTGGGCTTGATTATCGGAATTGCTGCGGGACTACTGAGTATTATTCCTTATATGGGCTTTACTGTAGGGCTGGTGTCGGCACTCATGGCATGTTTGTTTCAATACGGAATTGTTTGGCAACATTTAACGTTTGTCATCATTGTATTCATGATTGGACAAGTCATAGAAGGTTATATTTTGCAGCCATTTTTGCTCGGCGATCGGATTGGTTTATCTCCTGTTGCTGTCATCTTTGCAGTATTAGCAGGTGCACAATTAGGCGGAATTGCAGGTATGCTTGTTGCGTTGCCTGTGGCGGCCTTGTTAGTTGTGTTGTTTAGACATATTAATGATTTTTATCATCAAAGTGATTTTTATTTGTTCGAGAGTAATGTCTTGGTTGCAGATAGTTTTACGGAACCCTCTGGTGTGAGTTATGATCTGCACCTTCGAGAAAACGATAGCCAAGGTTCTAGTGTCGCGCCAGAAGCTGTAAAGAAGCCTTCTCAAGACACAGATTCAACTAAAAGTAACCTATGATGTTTCAAATATGACTCAAAACCTCCTTGTAATGCCTTATGTTTCGCTGCGGAAAGATTAGATGCGTCAATTGAATCTTGCGATAGATGTACGTTCGGACGCACGGATTAGTGATTTTGCTGGACCAGGTTGGGCTGGCGTCATTGACGCTATGCGTCAGTTGCATGTTGGACTTTTGTCACGATGTTTTATCCATGGTGTTGCCGATACTGGCAAAACACACCTTCTTTCAGCTTTGTGTGAATCATATTTGGATATGGGGCGTACCGCCATACAAGTGTCGCTAATAGAACTTGTAAATGCTCCAACTGAGGTTTTGCAGGCTCTGGAGTCATTCGATCTTGTTGCGCTTGATGATCTGGATGCGATTGTTGGAATGCCGCATTGGGAAGAGGCGATTTATCATCTGATTAATCGTAGTGAACAACGTCAGTTAGTTTTTGTCGCTAGAAGTCCAGCAACACATTTGCCGATTGCATTACCTGATTTGCAATCAAGGCTCGCACAAGCTGCCAGTTTTGGGTTGCCTGCTGGTGAAAATATTGAAGATCGTCGTGCATTGTTGTCGGCAGTGTTGAAGCGAAATGGCTGGCATTTCGATCCTGCAATTACAGAACATTTGATTGAGCATGGTTCGCATCGCCCAGGCTTAATGCTAAAAACGCTTGCAAAACTTAAACCACTATTTGAGGCGCAGCGGCGTAAACCGAGCGTAGCTGTAATCCGACAAACACTGGCGATGATTGATCAAGATTTGATTGAACACAGCCAAGGGCATAACTTTGTATAAGTATAACACTCTGACTCCTTATCCATATTTCTAAAAGTTTTACCGAAAAACACTTGTTTGCACTCCCTGAGTATGTAGTAAGATGTTGCCAACTTGTGTGATCGTATTTTTTGTGATCGTATTTGTCGTGTTTGGCTAGAGATACCAGATCTAAGCAAATAGATTTTTCGATGATGAGTCGTGTTTTTACACGCGGTTTGAACAAAAAATATCAAAAAAATAGTGATATGGAAGCTCAGAAATACGCCAATGTGGAGTGCGCGTTTATGTTTAAGCGTTTGATAGGTTTGGGTTTGTTGTGTTTTGCGTTTGATGCGCACGCCAGTATTACAGTCAATACAACAGCAGATACGAGTGGTACAAGCGCTTGTTCCTTACGTGATGCTGTTGCGATAGTGAACAGTGGTGCACTGGCGACAAAGATCGGAGGATGTGTCGATACGGATACAACCGCAGTGATCATTTTAACTGTTGGACAGACATATACGCTAAACAGCGAAATTCAACTTAATAATACGATTACTCTACAAAGTTCTGATACTGGTGATCTTAGTGGCACTGCGGGTACTAATAATCCGACAATTCAAGCAATCGGTAATCACCGGATATTCAGCATTAATCCAAACGGCACGGCAACGACGGCGATACCATCAGTCACGATCACTGGCGTAGATTTGAAAGGTTGTGGTACGTCGATTTGTGAAACGAACGGCGGGGTTATCTTTAATAAAGGCACGTTGACGATTACAACCTCACGTATTTATAACGGATTCGCCAATCTTGGTGGTGGAATCTATAATGAAAATACGGGTACTGTAAGTGCAACAACGGTAGAGCTAAAAAATAATACAGCACAACAAGGTGCGGCTGTTTATTCAATTGTTGCAGCAGTACTCATAAAACAGTCTTTGATTCGCGACAATACGATTGCAAACGCAACACAGCCAGGCTTTGCTATGTATACGCAGACAGTTGATCCTACGTTAGGTAGCTTCACTAGCCAATTACTCGCTTCGACGATTTATAATAATAACGCGAATGCGATTAACATTGTTCCAGGTGTTCTAGTTGATAGTGCAACTATTGTTGGTAATCAAGGTGGCGTAACACTGAATGCAAGTGTTACCTCGGCATTAGCAAATAGCATTGTTGGTAATAATGGTACGGATTGTACTTTTGTTGCAGGTGATCTGACATCGATTAACAATGTTATTTATACCAATAGCTGTGGATCAGGAGCTGGTGTTACTTCACAAAATAAACTTTTATCAAATACGGGAACTGAGACTCTCGTTGCTGCTGATACGAGTGGTAATGGTAGTGGTACATGCGCACTTCCTCCCGAAAATGGTTTGCTATGTCCATTTAAAATTTATGCGGGGCAGTTTACGGGTTATCTATTGCCAAGGTTAGTTCCTGCTCCTGGGGCAACATTAGCGAATGAGCCAATTATTAATAAGGGCTTTAATAACGGTGTAGGTCAAGCCTGTGCTGGAGATCAACGTGGTCTGACAAGGACGTTATGTGATATTGGCGCAATCGAATTGACCATTCCTGGTGGTAACTCTCAAGCCAATGGTAAAGATATACTCTATGGTGATGTCGCAAGTATCGATCTTAGTCCTGTTGTTGGTGATGGACAGTTGATTCCTGCAGCGTTATGTACTTCACTATTTGGGGCTGCTCCTACATCCCAAGGCGGAGTTTGGATGGATGGCTGTATTGTTTACAGCAGTGCTCCAATCAAAGGTACGGCTGCTTTTAGTGCTGCGAATGAGATGCTGACTTATACGCCAGCAAGTAACTGGCATGGATTTGATAAGTTTATGTACACCATGGCGACAACCACAAGTTTCTTCTCCGATGCGAATAATGATAAAACAATTGCAATGACTACAACGATTGTACAGTCTCCTCCGACGGGAATTACGAGTAAAACGGTTGGTGCTGGCGGAATTGGAATTTTTGCAGTATTTGGCTTGATGGGGCTTGCGCTGCGCCGTCGTCTGACAGGAGGTCAGTTATGATCCGTCGTATTTCTTTATATGCAATGCCCTTGGTATTTT
>JASLGO010000053.1 GCA_030150135.1 Aquirhabdus sp. | reverse complement strand
AATCGGGAAATCAATGAACACAATGTTGATCCAAACCGAATTTATGTCATGGGCATGTCTAATGGCGCGATGATGACTTTCCGAATCGCCAGTGAACTTGGCGATAAGCTGGCTGGCTTTGCAACGGTCAGTGGCTCGATGGCATCCACCAGTGATTGCCCTACGCCTAAAGTTCCCCTATCAGCATTAATCATTTCAGGCACAGCCGATCCATTAGTGCCTTATGAGGGTGGTAATGTCCATTTCATGTCGAATAAATCGCTTGGTGGTGTCATCGGAGTCGAGCAAAGTGCATCGGTCTGGCGCAATCTCGATGAGCTTGCAGCAACGCCCACCAACGTAACGACACTTCCACACATCAATTCAAATGACACCACCTCTGCAACAAAAACAGTTTGGGGAAATAACCCCAAAGGCTTACAAGTCGAATTATTACGGATCAACAATGGCGGTCATATGGAACCAAGCCTGACTCAACACCCACGACGTTTCTATACGATGATTGTTGGTAAACAGAATGAAGACGTTGAAACTGCGGAAGAAGCATGGCGCTTCTTTAAAGATAAACGCGCTGGATTGAAATAAAACCAGCGCGTTTCCATCATTAATAAGCAATCTAAAAACAATAAATTATTGATATAACTCTGGATGCTGCGCTTTAAGCTGATCACGCGTTTCCTGAATGCGCCGCACTTTTTCCTCAACAATTTTAATCTGTTCTTGGCTAATTCCTTCTTTTTTAGCGCGGTCAATATCAGACTGTAGTGCTGGGATTTCTTTGTCTGCCGAAGCAACAAAGGCCTTATATACTTTGGCATTCTGACTTGCTTCGTATTGAGCATACTCTTTGGGATCATGGAGTTCGGCAGCGGTCGGCATCTCTCGATCTGGCGTGCGATCTAGAGGAGGTGTACGCGGATCACCATGCTCGCGCGTTTCAGCCATACTCGTTGCAGCATCAACTGGTGGGAACGCGAGTGGATCAGGCATAGGCAAAAGCGGAGAGTCTTGTCCTACACCCAAATTAGGCGTAACAGGCTGATCAACCGCAACCTGAGGTGGAAGAGACAGAGGTCGAACAGCAGGTGTTGTTGCTGTAGGAGAAAGCTCTTTTGGCTTGAACCACACAATCAAACCAACGACCAGCACCAATAAAAAGCCTAAGACAATCCATAACCATTTCTTCACGGCGTGGCTCCCTCCTGAGGAAACTTCATACTCAAGATGAGGTCAGGACGAATATGAATATTTGCTTTCTTCCACACTTGTGTCCTAGCATCCATATACTCTTGTATTACTTTTTGCTTCGCAATTGCCTGAGATGCCACATAACGAACAGACTCACTCGTCACAGGCTGATGACTAATTTCTTTTTGTTCAACGAGTACGATCTCCCAATCTACAGCATCAGTTGGCTTACCGGGCATCCTAAAAGGATTCGACACTTTACCAACAGGTTGAAAGAACAGTAGACTTTGTAACCAATTCGAACCCGTCTCAGGATGAACGACCCAACCAAGATCCCCACCATTCTGACGATCATCCGCAACAGAATATTGCTTAGCAACATCAGCAAATACTTTGCCCTTTTGCAGTGCAGCAAATGCCTCACGCGCTGTTGCCTCATCTTTAGTGCGAATATGTCGGGCTTTCACACGATCAACCCGAATAAACATATCCAAATGATTCTGATAAAAAGTTTTAATTTCCTCTGGTGTCACTTGGCTAGCAATCTTTTTCATATAAAAAACATCATCATGGATGTCTGCCGCAACGCCAATATGTTCCAAATAACCCTCTGTTTGCATCTGATCAACAACGATTTTCTTAAACATATTCACTTCAGCAGGTGTTAAGCCTGAACGATGTTCCAACCAATAAATGGCATAACGACGCTCCAAGAGTACCTGTGCCTGCTGATCTGTAAAATCTTTATCCTTTTGAAATATCTGGAACTTCCCTTGAATATTTTGGCTATCATAAACATCAGCCAATTTGATCGTACCTTGAGTGTTGGCATCAAAACGATATCGACGAAGTACAAGTTGTTCTGCAAACTTCTGACCTACAGGCATTAAATGATAATCAAGCTTCACTTCCGGCTGATCAGATAAAAGTTTTTTCCAATCTTCACTGGTCATGACATGACGAGCTGTTTGACCATAATTCGGTGTCTCTGACCCAGTCCGCTTTTTTGCTTCAGCCACCATCTCAGGTCCAAAGGCTGCGATAATATCTTCGGCCCAAGACTGCTGTATTTGTACCTCAGAAGAGAACGCCACTTTACTATTCTTAATTAAATCATCGGGTTCAAATCGACTACGCGCATAAGCGGCTAAAAGTTCATCATCAATGATTCGTTGCAATACATTATTCGGAGTCATTTTCGAATCGCCTTTTTTGGCGATTACCATAAAACGATCTAATAAACGCTGACTAATTGGCTGACCATCAACCGTTGCAGCTACCCCCGCAGTTTTTAAATCATAACTCACAACCGCAGAAGCACTACTCGAAAATATCGACATAGACATCAACAACATAGCACCAGATGCATTATGTTTCATTAATCCTTTAACATGATTTTTCAAAATAGAAAATTGCATAAGCCAACCTTTTTAAGACATCCTGTACATATAGAATTCTGGCACATATCAGCGAATAGAGTACGCTAGTACTGTAAATAACAGGCATACTCACCGCAAATAATTCTAAAAAAAACGCCACCATTGATGTGACGTTTTTTCTAATAAATAACCGTATTAATACCTCTTGGGTCGGATCAGCTCAGGATCGACCTCTGAAAAACTTAGAATCGCTCTGCAGCACGATTAAGCAGTAGAACTACCATCGCGATTGAATGCGGAATCATAATGTTAGCGACATTTGTACGATCAGCATCATCAGTACTGGAGAGCACAATACCACCTTTGGTATAAGCAATTGTTCCGCCTTGAGTCAGTAAAGGACGAATATCTGTTGCCGTTGGTGCCAATGGTGTCAAATCACTGAATGCTGCGGTCACTTTTGCATTATCATTCAATGCTAAACTATCGTAATGATCTTCAACCCAGCTTTCCCAACCCGCATGATTTAGAGCAGATGTTGTCCACACATGGTGAGGTTGCAGCAAGTCAGTAGTATGCATCACAAAGCCCAATGTTTGGACCGATGGAGAAGCCAGAAACTGCTGAAACCAATATTGACCTAAGTTATCAATAGGCTCAAAAGGCATCTTCTCAAAATCTGCATACATACTACGCGTTGAATATCCACCTAAGCGATAGTGTGCCTCTGTCAAATCGTAAGAATTATACTTGGAACTATCACCAAACCAGCCTTTCATGTTGCCAGGACCATCATCCAAATAATCGCCATATAACCAAGACGCGGCCATATTGTCGATATCACCCCAAACGGTCAGCTTATTGTAGTTATAGCCGCCAAAATCATTACCATGGACATCAGGACCCTGTGTCTGATTTTGGAAGTGCCAATAAGAAGTATATTTAACAATCCCTGAAGCTGCTCCCCAAACAGGCGATAGCTGGCAGTTACCCGTCGAAGCACCACAGATATAGGTATCTGCAAAATCATCGACATCATAAGCACCTTGACCCAGCACCGTAGCAAACTGATCAATGGTATAACCTGCTTTTGTTGCACCCGCCAACAATTTTGCATAGTTAGTTGTCGAAGGGTTAGCCTTCATATAATTCACCGCATCCATCGCGATACGACGATGAACTTCTTGCGACCACGCGCTAGCATCCGTCGCTGCAAATAGAGCTGTTGCACTCGCCAACAGCGTACAAATCATTTTCTTCATGGAAACTCCTAATCCGTTGAGATAAGAAATGCCTCTTGCATTCTCTTACTTGGCTTAACAATGTTTACGTAAAGCGTACAATACCATAGCCATTATTAACAAAAAATACCGTTTATCCGAAATGATGTAACATATATCGATCAAAAAACACTCTTACACCAAGCCTATTATTAAGGAAAATCATGAACAAAATATTTATAAGTAATTATTTTTTAATAAAAACATAACAAAATAATCATAATGCTCATTAATTAAGCAACTATATCCATTAAAATTATTCCGATAAATTTTTCAAAATTTTTTCATTTTTATTTTCAGACTAACGATCGATTATTTAGTAAAAATTAAAAAAGCCCATCATACGATGAGCTTCTTTTGATTCATGCAAAGACTGAATTAGATTTTCAAATAATCCAAGATGCCTTCCGCAGCTTGACGACCTTCCCAGATTGCGGTGACGACGAGATCTGAACCACGCACCATATCACCACCAGCGAAAATCTTCTCATTACTGGTTTGGAATGGGAACGCTTGATGTTCTGGTGCAGTCACACGACCTGAACCATCCATGTTGACAGATTGATCAGCGAGCCATGCTGCTGGGCTTGGACGGAAACCAAATGCCAAAATCACTGCATCTGCTGGCAGAATTTCTTCTGAACCTGGAATTGGCTCTGGGCTACGACGACCGCGGCTATCGGCTTCACCAAGTTGAGTGGTCACAACCTTAACACCAGTTACGCCATGCGCATCACCAATGATTTCAATGGGCTGGCGATTAAATAAGAATTCAACGCCCTCTTCTTTCGCATTTTTTACTTCACGACGTGAACCTGGCATATTGTCTTCATCACGACGATACGCACAAGTGACATGCGCTGCGCCTTGACGAATTGCCGTACGGTTACAATCCATCGCAGTGTCACCTCCACCTAGAATCACAACACGTTTGTTTTCCATGCTGATGTAATCAAATGGTGATTTTTCCCAGCCTTGGCAACGGTTCACGTTGGCAATCAAATAATCCAGCGCATCATATACACCATTTAATTCTTCACCGACGAAACCACCTTTCATGTAAGTATATGTGCCCATACCCATGAATACAGCATCGTAATCTGCCAATAACTCATCAATCGTGACATCAACACCAATCTCAGTGTTCAGACGGAACTCAATGCCCATCCCTTCAAAAATGGTGCGACGACGAATCATCACATCTTTTTCCATCTTGAATTCAGGGATACCGAAGGTTAGCAAACCGCCAATTTCTGGGTTTTTATCAAACACGACTGGCTTCACGCCTGCACGAACCAGCACGTCAGCACAACCCAGACCCGCAGGACCTGCTCCGATGATCGCGACTTTTTTGTCTGTCCAAACGACTTTGGACATATCTGGACGCCAGCCCATCGCGAACGCAGTATCAGTAATGTATTTTTCAGTATTACCAATGGTCACCGCACCAAAACCATCATTCAGGGTACATGCACCTTCACACAAACGGTCTTGTGGACAAACGCGACCGCAAACTTCTGGCAAAGTATTGGTTTGATGAGATAACTCAGCAGCTTGGAACAATTGCCCTTCGCTAATCAGCTTGAGCCAATTTGGAATATAGTTATGGACTGGGCATTTCCATTCACAATATGGATTACCACAATCCAAGCAACGATGTGCCTGATTTGCGACTTCAACCTTCTCAAAAGGCTGGTAAATTTCAACAAACGCAGTCGTGCGTGTGTCTAGATCTTTTTTCTCTGGATCTTGGCGTGCAACATCGAGAAACTGAAAATCATTACTTAGGCGTTCAGCCATGTGTCATCCCCAATGGGTCGGCACGAGTCATCGTGCGTACCTATTTCAACGTTTAGTCGTCAAT
>JASLGO010000018.1 GCA_030150135.1 Aquirhabdus sp. | reverse complement strand
AAAACCTGCATCCAGCGCAATATCAATCACTCGTTCGTCAGGATTGAATACCAAACGATGAGAGGCTCGTTTGAGTTTAATCAGTTGAATATAGCGATTGACACTAATCCCGCAATACTCTGAAAACTGTCGATGAAAATGGAATTTAGAAAAATACGCCACACGGCTTAAATCCTCTACATTGAGGGATCATCCAGATGCTTATCGATGTAATCAAAGACTTGGTTAAAACGTGCCGCATACAGCTCTGCTTTGGTATGGTTCATCGTATTCATTCAGCTTAAGACTTAGGGTTAATGTGCCATAACACGACCTGCGTGTCCTGACTCAAATTGCTAAACATCACCATGAATACAAACCATAAAAAAGCAGCCCATCATGACAATAGGCTGCTTCTACTTCAATCTAACCAACTAAAATCAGAGGTTAAAAAACATATCCTTCAAGAATCATCTATTCAATAGCTGGTAACTGATTAAACACAGCTAACATTTCAACTGTCGCCCGTACATCATGCGTTCTGATAATGGATACGCCCTGCTGTACACCCAGTAATGCGGCTGAAAGCCCTGCATATAGACGCTCATTCACAGCTGCACCCCCTAAAATCTCGCCCAGTACGCGCTTCCGCGAAATTCCCATCAATAAAGGAAAACCGAGATCGTTTAACTGCCATAGCTCATTCAGTAGCGTTAAACTTTGAGCCGTATTTTTTGCAAAGCCAAACCCCATATCCAGAATGATATTCTCTCGGCGAATACCCGCAGCTAGCGCAGCCTCGACACGTTGATGCAATTCATTTTTCACTTCACCAATCACATCATAATAAACCGCCAGATCATTCATCGTTGCAGGCTCACCGCGCATATGCATGAGCACGACAGGCAAATCTAACTTTGCCGCGACTTCAAGTGCATTTGGACGCGTTAATGCTCGGACATCATTCCAGATCGTTGCACCAGCCTGTGCCGCCGTTGTGAACACTTCAGGCGTACTCGTATCAATTGAGATTATCGTATTAAATCGACTATTTAGAGCTTCTATTAAAGGAATCACCCGATCTAATTCTTCTTGTAAAGAAACCGCCTGTGCATTTGGCCGAGTCGATTCCCCACCCACATCGAGAATAGACGCTCCATCCTTCAACATGCTTTCCGCTTGTCGTAATGCCGCATCCAGATGATTAAATTGACCTCCATCTGAAAATGAATCAGGCGTAACATTCAAAATCCCCATCACGTGAGGTTGAGCAAGATCAAGCGTATGGCGACCACAAACCAATGTCTGCTGAGGAAGAGCGTGTAATTTCATAAGTATATTTAAACCAATTGAGTACCGGCATCAGTTATCAAAACCATAAAGAAAGCCCCCGTTTGAACGAGGGCTTTCTTGAATCAAACCATAATCTATTACATCGCTGGTAATGGCGGAGGTAACACTGCGCCTTCAGCTGGTGTCACAGATACAGGCACAGGATTCACTGGCTCATACACTTTAGGTTCGCGCGGTTGGCGACCTTCCATGATATCAATGACTTGATCACGATCAATGGTTTCCCATTTCAGCAATGCTTCTACCATTACCTCGATCTTGTCTTTATTTGCCTCGATCAGATCACGCGCAACGGTATACTGCGTTTCAAGGATGCGACGAATTTCCTGATCAATCAACTGTTGTGTTGCTTCACTCACAGTACGGTTGCCGATCTTGCCGAAATAACCACCATCTTGTGAATCATCTTCGTACACCATGACACCGAGCGCATCACTCATACCATATTTAGTCACCATGGCACGCGCAATTTTGGTTGCTCGCTCAAAGTCATTAGATGCACCTGTAGACTTCTGGTTCACAAAAACTTCTTCAGCAATACGACCACCAAACAAGATCGATAACTCATTCAACATCTTGTCTTTGTAGTTACTGATACGATCAAATTCAGGCAATTGCCATGTCACACCTAACGCCCAACCGCGCGGCATAATCGTAACTTTATGCACAGGATCGGTATTCGGCAACAGCTCAGCAACTACCGCATGACCTGCCTCATGATAAGCAGTGTTTTTGCGTTCTTCATCACGCATCACCATCGACTTACGTTCTGGACCCATGAAGATTTTGTCTTTAGCATCTTCAAAATCATGCATATCCACAGTGTTCTTATTACGACGCGCCGCAAACAATGCCGCTTCATTGACCAGATTCGCCAAATCCGCACCACTCATACCCGGTGTACCACGCGCTAACACTTTTGTATCAACACCTGTTGCCGAAGGCAATTTTTTCATATGAACATTCAGAATCTCTTCACGGCCCTTAATGTCTGGCAAGCTCACAGCAACTTGACGGTCAAAACGACCTGGACGCAATAACGCTTTATCCAACACATCAGCACGGTTTGTCGCCGCAATCACGATGACACCTTCTGAACCTTCGAAACCATCCATCTCAACCAACATCTGGTTCAATGTTTGTTCACGCTCATCATTACCGCCGCCCATGCCTGAACCACGATGACGACCCACCGCATCAATTTCGTCGATAAAGATGATACATGGTGCATGACGTTTTGCTTGTTCAAACATATCGCGAACACGGGACGCACCGACACCCACAAACATTTCTACGAAGTCAGAACCAGAGATCGAGAAGAACGGTACTTTCGCTTCGCCAGCAACCGCTTTTGCAAGTAGGGTTTTACCTGTTCCTGGTGGGCCAACCATCAGCACACCACGAGGAATCATCGCACCAAGACGTTTAAATTTAGATGGATCACGAAGGAAATCAACGATCTCAACCAATTCAGCTTTCGCCTCATCACATCCAGCAACATCGGTGAAATTAACTTTGATTTGGTCTTCGGTCAGCATCTTTGCTTTAGACTTACCAAAGCTCATCGGACCACGACCACCGCCGCCACCACTACCACCACCTTGTGCATTCCGCATAAAAAACATGATCAAGCCAATGATCAACAGAACTGGGAAGCTAGCAACAAGAAGTTGCATCCAAACGCTTTGACGCTCAGGGGCAGCACCCTGTACTTCAACTTTTTGTGCAGTCAAGCTTGGCAATAATGCATTGTCTGGGATGCTTGGACGTACGGTTTCAAACGTAGAACTGTCCTTACGTTGGCCTTGAATGCTTTCGCCATCAATTTTGACACTCTTCACCTGCCCAGCATTGACCGCAGTCACAAACTCAGAATAGCTCAGAGCCTCTGGCTTTTTCTTATTGTCAAAATTGAGAAATACCATTGCCACGACGCCGATCACAATCAGCCACAGCACCGTATTTTTGAAGATATCGTTCAAGGCTTTTTCCACCTATAGTTACTGAATTAAATACAACACGTTTTTAAATCAAAATGCTTTGGATAAAATTATCTACCATTACCATAGCGCTATTACAGATCAACAACAATCAAATTACAGGACAAACAGATTCGATTTTGTCACCATTTGTATGTCAATGCTTCACCAGCACGCTTAGAAAACACAAGATAAAAGTCGAAAGAACCGTCATGTTTTCCTGAGTGAATTAAGCTCTCACTTACGCCCCTGCGCCAGCAAGTAAATCTCTGGAGAACGTGGGCGCGATGCTTTCGGCTTGACTGACTTTACCACAGTGAACTCTTTAACGACTGCTTTACGGTACTCATCAAAACCTTCACCTTGAAAAACTTTCACCAAAAACTGTCCTTTTTCATCAAGTACTTTATTGGCGAAATCAAGCGCAAGCTCACATAGGTATATCATCCGAGGTTGATCTACAGCGCTATTACCTGATGTATTGGGTGCCATATCCGAAATTACAATGTCTACTCGTCGACCAGCTAACATTTCTAACAATTTATTAAAAACTTCATCCTCACGAAAATCACCCTGAATAAACGTCACACCTGCCAAATTATCCATTTCGAGAATGTCTGTCGCCAGCACCATGCCACGATCTCCCGTGAGCTTCGCTGCGATTTGCGACCAACTACCCGGAGCAGACCCCAGATCAACGACCGTCATTCCAGGCTTAATGATTCTATATTTATCATTAATTTCCAACAATTTATAAGCAGCTCGCGCACGATATCCATCTTTATGTGCTTGCTTCACATAAAAATCATCGAGATGCTCACGCATCCAGGCTTTACTACTCGTCGAAAGTTTATTGTTGGTAATGCGGGTTGCCATAAGTTTTCCAATTAATGCACTGAAGCCTTCCAATCATCAAAAACAACGTGCTTTTCGTTTACAAAAATATTTAATAAATTTAGATCACACATATTTTAAGCCAAAAGAGCAATTGATGCCTGCTCATATCCACCTTAAGCATATTTCATGCGCGTTTTACGCTACAATACCCATCGTTTAATCCGCGATACGTTTGATAAAATCATTTCGCTTTATTCTTCACCACATCCGCTATAGGTTTTGCTATGTCCACACTCTCAACCCAAGAACGCAAACGCTTACGTCGTATTGGACACGAACTCAATCCTATTGTGATGCTTGGTAATCAAGGACTCTCTGATGGCGTGATTGAAGAACTACACCGCGCCCTCGCTGATCATGAACTGATTAAAGTCAAAGTTGCTGGCGAAGATAGGGAGCTCCGTCAAACGCTGATTGAAAGTGTAATTGCGGTCAGTGGAGCTGAAGTGGTTCAACAAATTGGTAAAATCATTCTCATGTACAAGAAAGCTGAAAAACGCAATGTACACCTGTCCAATCTCGTCCGCTTCGCACATTTAGATGATTAATTTTCAATAATCATAACCGTGAAGTGATTAGATATTTTGGTCACTTCACGAAATAAAATTATTTCCAATCAAATATATAAAAATTAGAAAACAAGCTTACTTGCCTCAAGAACAACTGAAAACGATAATTATCTCAGATTTGTCTATTCCAGCACTTGAATTCTTTACATAATCACGGCAATCTCAAAATAACCTCAGCGGATATGGATGCAGCACATGAAAATTTTGCTCGCTATTTCGTTACTCACAATATCTCTAGCGGCTTTAGCCGATCCAGTCGCCTCTCAAAGCGCTCTCAACTACTCTGCAGATCAATCCACACCACCCATCGCTACAAAATCCGCAAACACACAATTACAAACAACAGAAAGCACAAGACCAAACCATACTTTTATCCAACGACTAAAGCACACCACCAAACAACACACAAAGCGGCATAACAACAAACATCTCATGAACAAGAAATAATATCGTCATAAAAAAAGGAGTTTTCCAAAAAACTCCTTTTTATAAATCGTCGAACTGAATCACTCAGATGCTTATGAGTAAATCTGACTACGTTTGTATCCGTCTACAAATTTCTCAATTTGAGAGACTGCTTTATCCACATCATGATCTCGAGAAGCTTCAAGCATAATTCTCAACATCTCATCAATCTCAGCCATTGAAAAATATTTCTCTTTGGAGCGCATAATCAAAGCATGTGCTGTTTTCTCCACAATCTCAGCATCAATAAGCAACTCCTCGTAAAGTTTCTCACCAGGTCTAAGTCCAGTAAATTGGATCTTGATATCCCCTGCATGATTATGGGTATCACTGATACTTAGACCACTTAAAAGAATCATCTTGCGCGCCAAATCAACAATTTTGACGGGTTCACCCATATCCAGTAAAAATACATCTCCACCTGTTCCCATTGCGCCAGCCTGCAATACAAGCTGAGCAGCTTCAGGAATTGTCATAAAATAGCGGGTCATTTCTGGATCAGTGACGGTTAATGGTCCACCTTTAGCCAGCTGTTTCTTAAACAATGGAATAACTGAACCCGAAGAACCAAGTACATTACCAAAACGCACCATACTAAACTGAGTATGGCTCTCTGGAATCGTCGCAAAGGCCTGACATACCAACTCAGCAAGACGTTTAGTCGCTCCCATAATATTGGTTGGTCGTACAGCTTTATCTGTCGAAATTAAAACAAAAGTCTCAACTTTTGCATCGAGTGCAGCTCTCGCACACCGTGCAGTCCCTACGGTATTATTAATTATTCCTTCAAATGGATTAACCTCTACCAAAGGAACATGCTTATAAGCTGCCGCATGATAGACTGTCTGGACATCATACTGCAGCATCAGCGCTTTGAGCCGAGCCTCTTTTAAAACACTCCCCATGACTACAACAAGCGGCACATCCGAAGATGCCCTTAGTTCTTGTTCAATCACATATAATGCATATTCACTTTGTTCCAGAAGAATTAAACACTTAGGCTGAAGCTTAACAATTTGACGACATAGCTCACTGCCAATTGATCCACCAGCACCTGTAACCAAAACCGTTTTACCTTGAATATTTTTAAGCAGTAGCTCTCGAATAGGTGGCACCAAATCTCGACCTAACAAATCAACAATATCAATCTCACGAATATCCGAGATAGAAACTTGTCCCCCAACCAAATCCATCAGCCCTGGTAATGTACGAACAGGTGTCTTGAATGGTTCGAGTAATTCAACAATTTCACGTTGTCTCGCCTTACTTGCAGAAGGTAAAGCAATCAACACCTCATCTAAATCAAACTTCCGATAAACGGATTCAAAATCACAACCCGCATACACTCTAAGCCCAAGAACTGTTGTATACATTAAACTTGGACTATCATCAAAAAATACAACTGCGTGATACTCGTGAGATGCACGTATTGCAGCCAATAATTGGCGACCTGCAGAACCCGCTCCATAGATTGCAACCCGACGGCGCCCAGACTCAATATGAAAAGTTCTACGAACCACCCAACGAATAATAGATCGAGTTGACCAAACCCATAAAAAAACAAGAAAGCCAAAAAAGAATGGCACACTATGTGGAATAAAAATAATTTTTGAAATCGATATTGCTAACAGCATCAAAACGATGATCAAAACTGCAAGAATCACATCATGTAGAAAACTTTCATCAAAAGCCCTTACCACAGCTCGATAAATACCACACCCCATAAATACAGTGATACAGAGAATCGAAACTAATGCTGGGTATAACTCTATTTTTGTTGAACTTATTATTGAAAAATCTTCTAAGCGAATCGCAAAAACTAACCAAAATAGACAAGGCATTGCGATTGCATCAGCTACCAACAATATAAGTTGCTTCATCCGTCGAGGTAATATCGACAATCTTAACAACAGTTCTTTCATAGCCAAGGGTACCAAAACATATGTTTAGATCATCAACAATATATCCGAACAATCTAGGATTATTAGCATGCGCTCAAAGTTACAAACTCTATGGGTTTCACCTGCACAAAGCAGTCTTTGATATTCTTAACTTCACTGAGATAAAACTAGAAATCTGTAAAACGAAGACCAAGACTAGTGATCCCATAATAACGATCCAGCCGACTTGCAGTCATCGTATTATAAAGAAACGGAATTGTACCCACAAAATTTGATTTAAATGCTTGTCCTTGCAAAAAAATATCTAGATTCTTATTCAGTTTATAAGCAACATCCAGACCAAGTGTTTGATTAGACGTAATTGGTGAAGCCCCAAAGCTTGAAACTTGCTTATCAACTCCATTACGACGGATATATTGATACTGATACCCTAGATTTGTTGTGAATCGATTATATTTCCAGCGCCAAGATCCACCTACTCCAAAAAAAGTAGCGGTGTAATTCAAATCTTTTTTTACATCAATCCCATACTGATCTGCATTTGTTGTAAAAGACGCACTCAACAATTGCCCCGAACTAGTTGTACAAGGAGCGACTAATGAGCCATTGGCAATATTGTCTGTGCTGATATCAACATTAAAGTTACAATTACCACGCTTTAGGCTTGCATTAATATCACCAACATCAACATTACTCACCCCAGCACTCAAAAACCAAGTCAACAAATTACGCTCATTCAAAATACTTGAAAAAATTGCATCGATCTGCGCCTGCATATCATTCGCATTATTGACCGAAAGCTGATTGAACGTCGTGCCTTTAACCGTTGTTGGTGTCGATTTATCCACCTGACCAGCATGATCACCCCATACCGAAAAACGAAGAACCGCGCGGTCTTGAGCTAACGGAAGTGCAAACGGGTCATAATAAAGCGATACCAGCCAACTATCTATGGAATTTGTATCTGAACCATAAGCTATATTTCTATGCCAATAAGTCGTTTCCGCCGCCCAATTAGGTGAGATATTATAGCCAAGCATAATATGTCCGCCGTGATAGTCGCCAGCATTCTCTGGAACTGTTCCCTGACGTTTACGCAAATTGAAAATATCAACAGTATCATTCATCAAATCATACCCAACCTCACTACGAAAGTTCGATGCGCCTTGATTTGGTTCTGTTTGCAAGAATTCGTCGTTTGGTGCGGCTAATACCACACTCCCCAAACATAAACTCAAGGCAGCAAATCCGCATCGGATCATTTTCTTTGTGTGCGGCAAAAACATCTCAGAGTTTCCTAAAAGTGTTGAATACAATTTACGTGATTATATGATTTTTATATGAATAAAACGTAACGACTAAAAATAATAAAAAATAAATTTCATAATAAAAATCCCGATTACCTTCATAATACATAAAGGTAATCAGGACAGATCACAGATTAACTTAAATGATTAGTTAACTGTTGCAGTCACCGAAGATACTGCTAATCCAGCACCATCACCCACTAACAGAGGGGTATTTACAGTACCGCTAGACATCATGAAAGTCGCGGTAGTTGATACACCTGATGCTGGCGTATAAGCTGCCAATTGTGTTGTGCTCAATTTCGCTGCACCAGACAATTTGCTCAAGAATGTAGAGATCGAGAGATCAACAGCACCACTCGCAAACAATGTATCTTGAACATTATTTGTAAAGGCTCCTGATGCAGTGCTTGCGCCACTCAAGCTAAATGTATACGCTGAGCCCGCAGGAACAGTCGCACTAGACAGTGCACCAGTACCATCAAAAGCCAATTTAATACCATTGATAGTAAGATTTACTGTATTTGAACCGATGGTATATTTGAGGTTAGCACTCACAGTTTGCGTTGTGTTGACGTAATTACCCAAACCTTTCATGCTGATTTGAAGATCATTCAACCCACCAGAAACGGCAATCGGCGCTGCTGAAGTAGAAGCTTGAACCTGTGCGAGTGTTTTTGACGTACCGTTCAGTGCTACATTACCCAGTTGGATATAATTGATCAATGTAGGGTTAGAAATCGCACTAGTGATTGCTGGGAGTACAGTAGTCTGTAACGCAGAAAGTGTTACAGCAGGATTAGATGACGCTTGAACATTTGCAACCGCTGCATTGACAGCAGCAACCTGAGAAGTGATTGTTGAAGCAGTACCCGATGGCAAAGTCACACTAGCTGCAGTAGCCGCTTTTGCAATCACGCTAGCAATGTTAGTCGGATCTACCAATACAGCCGTTGAACCTGTACCGCTTCCACTCGCTAAGACCTGTGCTAACGCATTGGCTGCCGCAGTAGCTGCCGCCACAGGGTTAGCACCCGCATTCGTTAAAGCGGTGGTGACTTGACCGAGCAAAGCCGCAACAACCAAATCAGCTTTCAGCGAAGCCGTATCCGTCAATGGGTTAGTTGCAAACGGATTACTGTTCACACCCAACAATGAATTAAATAGTCCCACCAATTGTGGATTTGAAACAAGCAATGTTGTCAATGGTGATGCAACGGTTACTGTAGATGAAGAATCAAATTTTGAACTTAACTGACCCGTAAAGGCTGTATTGGTTCCAGTGTCAGTACCGCCAGTTACAGTATAAGCACTACCTGTACAACCGTTAGGGGTTGTAAATGTACCATCTGCCTTTGTAATTACTTTCACATTACCACAATCAGTAAATGTCACTGTTGCACCAGCAATAGGACCGTCAACTGCGATACCTGAAATAGATGTAGAAGTCACATTAGAAGTGCCGCTACCACCACCACCACCACATGCTGCCAACAAGACTGTTGCAACAGAGAGACCCAAAAACTTTACTCGAAATGACATTTTGTGATTTGCTTCCATTATTTTCTCCTAAAAAATTCAAATAGATTTATTGATTATAAATATTGAATGATAAAACCACATATCAATTTAATATTAAATACACAATAAATCACACGAACCCAATTAAATAGATAAAACCTACCAAACGCAAACGTTTTTTACAAACCTAAAAAAGCTAAATATCTTAAAAAAAGATTATTACCTTAAAATTCATATTATAAAGTACCTCCCAAAAAAACAATAAACATCACATTAAATCTTTATAATGTTTCCAGCTTTAAATTTGTGCTGCAGCCATTACTTCACGTACAACCTGACAAGTTTTCTCAATCTCTGCGGCTGTTAGCGTTGGATGCGTTAAGAACATCAAACTCGTCTCGCCTAGTTCACGTGCAACAGGCAGTGGCTCAGATGGACGCCAATTCGTCTCATCAAAAGCTTTTTCTAAATAAACTTCAGAGCATGAACCTGAATAACATGGCACACCGCGAGCAACGATTTCGCTCATAATCCGATCACGACTCCAGCCCGAAGCTAACTTTTCAGGTATTACAAAAGCATACGCACGATACCAAGCATGTTCAATATGACTAGGAACTGCTGGAATACGAAGAGCAGGTGATTCGGCACAAGCAGCAAGAATAGATAAGGCATTCGCTTTACGGGCGTTATGCCATTCAGGCATCCGTTGCAACTGAATACGACCAATCACACCCTGCATTTCCAACATACGCCAGTTGGTTCCAAAAGACTCATGCAACCAGCGAAAACCAGGAGCATGCTGCCGATTGTAAACGGCATCAAAACTCTTCCCATGATCCTTATACGACCATGCACTTGACCATAACGTTCGATCGTTAGTGGTCAACATCCCGCCCTCTCCACCTGTTGTCATGATTTTATCTTGACAAAACGACCATGCTGCGACATGCCCCAGACTACCAACTGGTTGACCATGCCATAACGCACCATGTGCCTGCGCACAATCCTCAATCACCACTAGATTATGTTGCTCAGCCAGCGACATCAGGCCATTCATATCACACGGCCAACCAGCAAGATGTACCGCAATAATCGCTTTTGTACGAGATGTAATTACTTTGGCTACAGTTTCAGGCGTAATATTCTGTGAGTCTCGGTCTACATCAGCAAAAACAGGAGTCGCACCCGCAGTCACGATCGAACTTACAGAAGCAAGAAACGTGCGAGGCGTCACAATCACCTCATCACCCGCACCTACACCCAACGTTTTCAAAGCAAGATCTAAAGCCACAGTTCCATTAGCCAAGGCGACTGCATACGAAACATGACACCATGTAGCAAACTCTTTTTCGAACTCTCGACATTCTAAACCTGTCCAGTAATTCACTTTATTAGACAATAAGACCTGTGACACAGCATTCGCTTCTTGTTGACTAAAACTTGGCCAAGGCGAAAAAGGCGTGTTTAACATAACTAAAATCCACTATTTTTCAATAAAAATCATCTCACAAAACCCAAGACAATCATTATTAATCAGTATATTAATAACTCTCACACACACAATCTAAGATCTCTGATTCTACAGCTTTATTCTGAGGATCGAATTGTTGATGATGATTAAGAGGGTGAAACGAATGACAACAAATCTTAATGCTATGAGCATATACTCTACACACTATATACATAAAATTAAATTTTATTAAGACTTCATCAGTGGACGAGCAGGATTTCCAACAACTGTCGCTCCAGCAGGTACACTTTTTGTCACGACGGCTCCCATACCCACCACTGCACCTCGACCAATAACCAATGGTTTCTGTGGTGTACCTTGCTTAATAACAGCACCAGTGCCGATGTAGGCATGGTCTTCAATAATAATATTGCCATTGCAACGGACACTCGGCGCAAAAGTCACAAAATCACCGATGATGCAGTCATGCGCAACATAGCTATAAATATTGGCATGAAAATACTTTCCAATACGAATATTAGAAGTCAAGGTAACAAACGGGCTAAGTATTACACCATCAGCGAACTGAACATCATCCATGACAACACAGTTAGTTGCCTGAATTGACCAAGCCGACACATGATCTTTCTGCAATTGAGCGGCGATCTTTTCACGAACGCCACTATTCGCAATAGCAATACTCACCATCCGTTCTGAAGCTTTTTTTTCAAGGAAATCAGCATAACTTAAAACTTGATGTCCATTTACTGACATCGGAGCATCAACTCCATCATCGATAAAGACCAAGCAATCTAATGACAAGCCTCGCTGCAGTATCCATTCGCGAGCCAAAGGCATGACTTCTCGACCAAACCCACTCGCACCATAAATCCCATATAGCAGCTCAGTCATTGTTTTTCTCTCCGCCTACACCTGTAAACTTAGACATCGTTGCTTCACCATCTGCACTAATGCCGTCGCGAACTAACACTTTTTTTATCGTAAGAAAAATAATTTTTAGATCCAAGCCTAATGTTCGATTCTCGACATACCACGTATCGAGCTTAAACTTTTCTTCCCAACTAATAGCATTACGTCCATTGATTTGCGCCCAGCCTGTAACGCCCGGTCGAACATCATGTCGTTTTGCCTGTTCTGGCGTATATAAGGGTAAATACTCCATCAACAACGGTCGAGGACCGACCAAACTCATATCACCGTTTATAACATTCCACAATTCGGGCAACTCATCTAAGCTGGTTGAACGTAAAAAACTCCCAAACTTAGTCAACCGCTGATCATCAGGCAAAGGCTTACCTTGTGCGTCATTTGCATCCAGCATAGTCCTAAATTTGACCATCTTAAATGGTTTACTGTTGCGACCTGGGCGAACTTGACTAAACAATATTGGTGAGCCCAACTTTTGACGAACCAATACTGCAACCACCACTAAGACTGGTGAAAGAATAATGAATGCAAAAGAAGCAATGAGACAATCAAATAAACGTTTAACCATGATCATTCCAAACTACATTTATTAAAGCAATTTAACCATCACATCGAAAAAAGCAGAACTCACCCTGAAACTGCCAAAAACACCTCAACAAATTTCTTTGTTCCTATTTCAAGAGACAGTTCATTCTGATAATACCTCGCTCCACGTTGCCCCATTTCCAGTAGTTCATCTTGAGGCATACCAACGAATTTTAAGACAGCCGCAGCGATTCCCAACTCACTCTCTGGCTGAACAGTCACTCCACAATCAGCTTGCGAAATCAAGGTCGCAGCATCACCTGAAACACCCATTAATATCGGTTTTCCGACTGCCATGTAAGCTTGTGTTTTTGATGGCACTGTAATTGAAAATAACGGATCATCGCGCAAATGCACTAATAATACGTCTGCAGCGTTTAACACTTGTCCAATCTCACTCATTGGCATCTGAGGCATAAAAACCACATTATTCAATAATAATTCTTGAGAGATCTTTTTCAGGCTCTCGACTTCCGTTCCACCACCTACAAACACAAACTGCACGCGAACATTCACATCTTGTACGAGGCGAGCAGCCTTTAATACTGACTCTAACGCTTGTGCTTTGCCCATGGTTCCCGCAAAAACCACGTTAAAACGACCAACCATCGGCTCAGGCATCTTGTTCGTGGATTTGACATCCGTAAGCGAAGAAGCATCACACCAATTATAGATTACGCTTACTTTTTCGGCAGGCACTCCACGCGCTAATAAGATTTGTTTGAACCCAGGCGACAATACAACCAAAGCTGACGCACGACGATAGACCCATTGACAGATTCTCGCGACAAGAGCCAAAGCCTTTTTATTATTCAGCATTCCTGTTGCTTGCAATGTATCAGGCCACATATCCTGAATATCATAGACGACAGGAACCCGCCGAAAAAAACCAATCAACGCAGCAGACATCCCCACCGTTAATGGCGGATGATATGCATAAATAACCTGAGGCTTTCTCATAAAGAAAAGACCAAATAAGCATGATGTAATTGCAAAGCTAATGTAGTTAAAAGCGCGCTTTACCCCAGAACCATCATGACTCGGATACAGGGGCACTCGATTAATCCGCACGCCATCAACTAATTCACGTTGGAGCCAACGTAATTTATAGCCGTCATAAAGTTTTCCTTTTGGGTAGTTTGGAAATCCTGTGACGACCTCGACTTGATGTCCTTCTGCTTGAAGCTGCTTAGCAAAAACCAACCCCTTAAAGGTTGGCTCTGGATCAAACCACTGTGTTAGAAGTAGAATTCTCAAAACTGCTTCCAAACATTACGCATGACATAATCTCGATAACTATGAACAATTCTCACAACCTTATCAGAGACATTCGGCATACTGTAATCAGCAACTTGGCGTAAAGAACGCTCAGCACCTCGCGACTGGCTCGAAAGAATCTGTAGCGCTTGTAAAACACGCTCAACCTCAAGCCCAACCATCATAACCGAAGCCTCTTCCATACCCTCTGGACGCTCATGCGCTTCACGTAAATTTAAAGCAGGAAAATTCAAAATCGACGACTCTTCGTTAATCGTTCCGCTATCTGAAAGCACCGCAAGAGACTCTAACTGCAATTTGTTGTAATCTTTGAAACCGAGCGGTTTAAGCAACTGAACCAATGGATTAAACTGGATACCCAATGCATCAACGCGCTTCTGTGTCCGCGGATGCGTAGAAACAATCACAGGATAACCGTACTGCGCAGCAACCGCATTCAGCACATCAACCAATTTGAGGAAATTTTTATCAGAATCGACATTCTCTTCACGATGTGCGCTCACGACAAAGAATTTTCCTTTCTCTAGCGACAAACGTGTCAGAACATCCGAACTTTCAATCCCTTGACGATACGTATTCAGCACTTCAAACATCGGACTACCAGTCTTAATTACCATATCCGGCGACAAGCCTTCTCTGAGTAAATAGTCTCGAGCAATCGTGCTATACGTCAAATTAATATCAGCAGTATGATCGACAATACGGCGGTTAATTTCCTCTGGTACACGCATATCAAAACAGCGGTTACCAGCTTCCATATGGAATGTCGGGATTTTGCGACGTTTTGCTGGGATGACTGCCATACAACTATTAGTATCACCAAGCACTAACAATGCTTCAGGTTTGATTTCAGCCAATACTTTATCGACAGCAATAATGACATTGCCAATCGTCTCAGCCCCACTAGCCCCCGCAGCATTTAAGAAAAAATCAGGCTTACGAATTCCAAGATCATCAAAAAAGATCTGATTTAACTCATAATCATAGTTCTGACCAGTATGAACAATAATATGTTCACAATGCTCATCCAATCGTGCCATCACTCTCGATAAACGAATAATCTCTGGACGAGTTCCTACAACAGTTACGACTTTTAACTTTTTCATGATTAAACCTTATGCGCAAATGTATCTGGGCGATTACGATCAAAAATCTCATTCGCCCACAACATAACAACCATCTCATCATCACCAATGTTCGTAATATCATGAGACCAACCTGGAATTGTCTCTACGATCACAGGGTGCTCTCCAGATGTTATTTGTTCGAATGTTTCATCCGTCAAAATATGGCGGAATCCGAAACGGGCTCGACCTTTAATCACCAAAAATTTCTCAGTTTTTGAATGATGATAATGCCCACCACGCGTAATACCTGGATGAGCTGTAAAAAACGAAAACTGTCCCGCATCTTTTGTTTTTAACATTTCAACAAAAACACCGCGAGCATCACCGTATTTTGGAATGTCATAACTAAATTGTTGCGGTGCCAGATAGCTCACATAAGTTGAATACAATGCACGAACAAGGCCTTCGCCCACTCGTTCAGAAATTAATGTCGATCGACTTTCTTTAAACGCTTTGATTTGATCTGCCAGCTCGCCTACAGTGATTGCATAGGTCGGCGTAATTTCTGGGTAAGTTTCTTGATGAACATGTCCATCCATCACACCCATGAACCCTTCCACAACATCATCAATATAGACCAATGGGATATTCGCATTCGGATCGTTGATTACGATTGGTAAATCATTGATCGTGTTATAACAAAACGTCGCAACGGCTGAGTTATAGTTTGGTCGGCACCACTTTCCAAAAATATTTGGCAACCTAAAAATATGGACAGGATTACCAGTTTCTTTTTGCAAAGCCAGTAAATGATCTTCAGCACCACGCTTACTAATCCCATAAGGATTATCGCGTTCAACCTGTATTGATGACGTATACAGAATAGGAATCTTCCGACTAGTACCCTTCACCAACTCACACAATCTTTGCGTAAAATCAGCATTACCCGTCGTAAATTCTTCTTGGTGCGTTGGTCTATTGACACCTGCTAGATGAAAAACGAATTCAGCAGTATCAACCGCTTGTTTTAGTTCCTCATCAGTCGACTGGCGACCAATGATAGAAACATTGACATCTTTACGCTCAATAAATGCAGCTTGTAGATTTTTGCCCACAAAACCATGAGCACCAGTAATTAAAACATTCATCGTGACAAGTCCTTACTCTTCTGGGGTAGCATGTTCACCGCGATGGATCGCACGCATAAAATCTAGTTTGAGTAATAACTGTTTCATACCTTCAACGTCTAATCGTTGAGTATTATGAGAATTATAGTCTTCACTATGAGAAATCTTTTCTTCGCCACTTTCGACAAACTTAGAATAGTTCAAATCCCTTAAATCAGGCAGAATGCGATAATACTCACCATGGTCTTCAGAATTTGCCATTTCTTCACGGCTTAATAACGCCTCATATAATTTTTCACCGTGTCGAGTACCAATCACGTTAATCGGGTAATCCGTCTCTCCCATAAGTTGAGTCAATGCAATTGCAAGAGTCTCAACAGTAGCTGCTGGTGCTTTTTGCACAAATAAATCGCCATTCGTTCCATGTTCAAACGCATACAACACAAGATCCACTGCATCTGCTAACGTCATCATAAAACGAGTCATCGTCGGATCAGTGATTGATAACGCTTTGCCTGCACGCACTTGATCAACAAAGAGTGGTATCACAGAACCACGTGATGCCATCACATTACCATAGCGAGTACCGCAAATAACGGTATCTGTTCCCTCTAGATTACGTGACTTTGCCACCATCACTTTTTCCATCATAGCTTTGGAAATACCCATAGCATTGATTGGATATACCGCTTTATCTGTGCTTAGACACACGATACGTTTCACACGATTCTGAATAGCCGCTTCAAGAACATTCTCCGTACCAATGATGTTTGTTTTGACCGCTTCCATCGGATGAAACTCACACGAAGGAACTTGTTTTAAAGCTGCCGCATGAAAAATATAATCCACACCACGAGTTGCGTTCAGTACGCTCTGATAATCGCGTACATCGCCAATATAAAACTTCAACTTAGCACTACCGTAGCGTTTGCGCATATCATCTTGTTTTTTCTCATCGCGACTAAAAATACGAATCTCGGCAATATCCGTATCTAAAAATCGCTTCAAAACAGCGTTACCAAATGAACCTGTACCACCAGTAATCAATAAAACCTTTCCACCAAACATCGTATTATTCCTCATGAGTAATTTATAAATCTAAATTTGGTTTATCCGCGACATACTCTTCAATTTAATCCACAACATTCTCTTCGATCAGTCATATGTATGGATACCAAGACCTGCTAGTGCTATTCCACTTTAAAATATTGTTTTAAGGCGATCTCTTTATCTTTAGCAGAAAGATGCCCAAAACCTAAAGAACGCTGCTTCACCGATTCTAGATATTCTTCTATCGACTTAATTCTTCGAGCCGGCACTCCAGCATAAACAGCACCGCTAGGTAGACTTTTAGATACAACAGAACCAGCACCGACAATGACATTATCGCCAATTGTCACGCCTGGCAAAACAACTGTATTCATTCCCAAATAGACATCATTTCCGATCACAATTGGAGCAGTTAGCTCAAGTGAAGGCTCATATTTACGCAGAATTAAGGTTCCCCCATCATGCGTAACAAACTGACAACCACTTGTAATATGTACATTATTACCAATAGTAATCAACCATGGCTCAGTACTAAACATGCCCGGTTTTAGACTATAAAAGTGAACATTCTCTCCAACCTTAACGCCTAGATATCGAACATAGCCTAGCGGATTAAGTCTAGAAAAAAACAAATGATATAGTGATACAAACAGCCCTTTAAGCCTACGCAAAATACAGTATTCCTTATTTTCCAAAAAATTTATAATGAATAAATACATTCCATTTCTATATCATCAGCCTGCGTCAGAACGACTCCGTCAGCATTAAACGCCAACCAGTTCACCAAAAATGCGATGAATCTGATGCGCGACATCATCCCACACTTTTGGAAACAACTCCATTCTCTCCTGACCAAATCGTATAAGCTCTTGCCGCAATATTGTATTTCTAGCCAACTCCTGAATAGACTCTGCCCATTGATTCGGATCTCTCGCAGACACATACATTGCTGCGTCACCACACAAGTCACGGGAAAAAGGTAAATCAGAAACAATCTGCGGCTTACCCCACATCATAGCTTCGAGATGAGCAGAGCTGAGAGACTCCAATACACTAGGCATCAGACAGGCATCGGCTGCCAAATATAGCGATTTTAAGTATTGTTTTTTGACCCATCCGATCGGAACAATATAACCAGCTTCAATAAGCTGCTTGGCTTTATCACCTCCAAGCAATATGAGTTCATCAGAACTGATCGTCAAGACCACTCGAACACTGATCGACTGGTTCAATAAAATATCAAATGCATCAACGAGCACTTGATAATTCTTATGCGGCGAGTTCGTTGCAACATATAAGAAAGTAAAATCAACTTTCTTGCCGTCTAGAATTGCGATCATCTCAGGTGGCAAAGCCTCTATCTGCTCATCCTTATCACGCTCTACCGCTTTTGGAACAACATAACTTTTAGGAGCTCCCCTTAACTTTTGGGTATAGTCCTTCATCAACGATGTTTGTAAAATCACAGCATCAGAAAGTCGCAACGTTTTCTGAAAAAACGTCCGCAGGAAGATCAACGTAAAACGACTCTTCGGATGGTAATGTGCAACATCATTTAAAGGATAAACTTGATAAGCATTATTGACACTCAGCACATGAGGAACATTTAAACGAGTATACGTACCAACATTTAGGGACCAAACAACATCCACCTGATATTGCGCCACAAGCCTCTTAAGACCGAAATATCCCAAGAGCAATCGATCGATCTCCTTATGACGATCCCCACCATAGTAAATCACTTCAACATTTGGTAATGCACTCAGACTCGACAATCCTGAATTTGGTGCGCAGACAACCAGAATCTGATCCTGCGGATAGATTTTGGATAATGTTTTGAGTAACACAATAATGTTAGATAAACCACCACCACCACCAGAAAAATACTGAAAAAGTATCCTCATACACGAGATACCTTTGGTAGACAAATACTTAACATCATGACCATAAAATGACAGGTTCCTATATATTGATGAAATATCATAATTGCACTTTCGTCGTCAGCTGTCCAAAGTCAAGGTCGTATGCTGCATTACCCTGAGTTTTGATATACAACGACTGATTAGTGATATTTGTTAATGACGTCGAAATATTCCCAACTTGACGGCAAGCACCCTGTCTGCAAATGGTCACGACACCGTCTGGAAAGACATCTAAAACTTCTCCTGTTTGCAATGCAGGAATATTCAGAATCGGATCATTACCAACCAGGAGTTGAATTGAATTTAAAGTCGTTGGTATTTCTTGAATCATTGATACCGTTTTCAGTACTAACCCTTGATCGTGGTCACAAGTCTTCATCCAGCGGAAATTGATTGCTGCAATCTTTGAGAAATCGAAATTATGTATAGCCGTCTTTGGACTATAGACTGAATAAGCAGGCATTAATGAACCCATCATTTGTGCTGGGGCATCAAGATAACTGATAAAAGTGGGACCAACATGGTTAGGTACAACATTCAAATAATAATCACGATAAGATCCATTAACATCTTCAAGCTGAGCATTGATCACTGAACAAGAAGTTGGACTACTTGCATCTACTGATTTCAAGGCATAATCAATGGACATTTGGCGTGAATGCGTCAAATCAAGTGTTCCAGCCAACCGCACTGTATTAATCAATAATCCGCGATTTGAATCATCAATATTCTTTTGTTTTACGATATTTAATCCCGCACCAGGCAGCAAAGGAATCATATTTTGATTACTAATTTGATGTACATCACTAAGGCGAAACATCACGCCACTTACATTTTTAGAGACCATACCAAGATGGACTAAATTTTGGCTAGGGAGAATATGCTGTTTACGCAAATTAAACTGCGCAAAATAAGGGTTATCACCGCCTATAAAATACCAACTACCTGTTTGTAAATTTTTCTTCGTAGCAGCACTTAAATTACCCGCCTGTAATGATCGATTGGCTGCGCCCATAATACTAAATAATCTAACTGTATACGGATTTGCTTCGAGATCAGATTGAAGTGCTTCAATAGAGAAGGGTAAATCCAATGCCAATGCTCGTGCCAAATATGTGGACATATCTTCAACCGTCGTTGCTGGGTGTGCTGGAGTTTCTGACACAAGTCCAATCCAACCAAGCTCAGCAGGCATAAGATTACTTGTGCGGAGAGGTAAAATTTGCGCAATTTTATGAGAGTCTAAATACTGAATAGGCGCCAGAGTCGCATAATCATCCATCGATATTCGACTAAGGTACGGCCACAATCGCGGGACATCTCCCGAACCCTGTACAAGAAGTCGATTCTTCAACCGACCTAAAACATTAATTTGTTGCTCTGCAATATCATAGGATGGATCACCTGAAACTGCAGATAACTCTCCACCGTCAAAGTAAATCATCCCTGGATTAACCTTATTCACCACATCGGCTATTCGCTGTGCAACGACATTCTTAAGACTTTCTTTAAGGTTGAGAATGTAATTACCATCGGAGTTAACCAGTGCATTATTCTTCTTCAGCAAACCATCATGAGAATTCGCCAGTGAGTCATCTTTTGAGACTAGCGCAATTAACGTATGCAACCCAATCTTAATATTCCGCTGAGATGCCTGTTTTGATACAGAGAGCAGTCCATCAATACCATGAGGATAGTTCCGCATATTTATTGGATAAGATCCCAGAGTACTCGCCCAAGTCGGTGCATAAATTAAAATATACGGGAATGCGCCCTGTTGTGCTAAATCTAAAATCTTCGATGCGTTACTTTCCTTCAAATCAACAAATAAATAACTATCCCGTTTCACAATCGAAGACGTTTTATCGATGACTTTCTGTACAACCGCATTGGGATCTGGAACCCAAGCACTTGGAGTTTGTGCTAAATAAGTAATGTCTTGAGGACTACCTACCAATAAGTAAAACTGGTTTAGATTCGAAACGTTTGTGGGCTGGTTACTTGAAGACCCATTACATATTTCAAGTGCAGCACCTGTTCGGTTGGAAAGAACCCTCTGACTTGTTCCAGCCAACACCATAAGCGAGCTTGTTGGATTCATCAAAATTGGAGCTTCATTAAAGCCATGAGCTTTCGTTTTATCTCCCGCAACATCAAAACACCACTTATCACTACCCTTCACTTTTACGTCATATATAGTAGCACCCTGAACAGATGACACCTTTTGGATATCGAAACTCGCAGTCCCTGCTGGCGCACCTGGTGCGCTAACCTTCCCAACATAAGCACCTACTGGTCCACAGGAAACATTGACTGAATCAGAACTAGCGCAGGTGTAAGCCTCACTACCATAAGCCAAATTCGCTATACAAAATCCAGATGTCAGCATCAATAACGACGAAGCACAACTTTTGATCGTACTCATGATTTTTCGTCCTCTAACCAATGTGCCAATAATTCGATATTTTTAGCTTAAAAAAGCAGTTAACGGCTGAATATACTCTCGAAAATCAAATTTCTTTTCAGCAAGATGACGAGCATTCACTTTCATGGTCAATCGCTGCTCAAGCGATAACTGTATCGCTTGTTTAACGCCATTCGCAAAAGCCTCTGGCGAATAATCATCAATCAGAATGGCTTCTTTATCATTTTCAACAAACTTCGCGACATCTCCAGTCTTATTAGAGATGACCGGCACTCCCGCCATCAAACTCTCAACAAACTTAGTAGAAAATCCCGCTTGAGCATAACGCTCCTGTGGACGTAATAGCACTGAAAAATCAGCTTGTGCCACAATCTTAGGCACATCTGCTTGTGGCACGCGTCCATGAAAAACCAATTGATCATTGATCGTCTCAAGCAACACACCATCACCTTCCACACATGCTAATAATGCAGCACGTGACGGCCCTAGCAAATGTAGTCGGATATCATAGCCTTCTGACTTTAGCTGCTCTAACCCATATAAAGCATTACCAATTAAATCTTTCTTCGCTGGCGTACCTGCATATACCAAATCAAGATGGTGACTATCCATCTGTGATGAAATTTCGCATTGCGTCCACTTCGAATCTGTCATATCGATCAATGGTGGAATCATAATGACATGCAAGTTCTTATAATAATTTTCCAAATAAGAGCTAATCACAATTCCTTGACCAATCATGCGGTTAACGAATCGCATCCTAATCATATTATCTATACTGACAATACCAAATCGCCCACCCACCAGATGTCGCGAGTCATACCACTCTGTACAATCAAAAAACAACTTAATGTCTCTTCTAAAACAAAAGAGCATAAGCCTTAATAAAAAAATGGTCGTACCGTGATAAGCAATAATTGCAGAAACATCATCCAAAGAAGAGGATCTCAACCAACTTAAAGTATTACGCCCCATCAATAAATAACGAATCAATCGGCGCCACGGCGACAGTTTCTGTTCTCTCAAGTCCTGTTGAGAAACATATTCGAACCCTTGATAAGAATATCGACCATCAGGCTGCTTATCTTCTGGTCGTTCCTGCTCTTCCCAGCCCGCAAAATTCACAATATAACCAGCTGCTCGTAATGCTTTTGCTGTACCCAACACTCGCGCACTCGCAGCATCGCCATCTGGAAACCGAAATGCACCTGTGATGATAATTCTCTTTTTCATTCTCAATCTCTTCAACACGACTTCAGCACACTATTCATTCGACTTTATACGGTCTTTAACGCTGCCTGAGCTAACACGTCCCGGAAACGAACTCTCTCCTTAAACGCATCATGCCGCTCACGCGCCACGGATAGCGCATAACGCCCCAGCTGTTGCCGCAATGCAGAATCTAATGCTAAATCCCGAATCGCCACTTCAAGTTCATGGATGTTCTTATGACCTACTGCAATCCCACACTGGCTGTCTTGAACATATCGACATGAAGCCACCTGACTCGGACAATATGCCAAAATAGGCAAAGATGTAGCGCAATATTGAGGGAGTTTTGTAGAAACTGATAATCGGGTGTAACAAGAAAACTTATCTAAGAATGACTCAACATGTATGGCAACATCTGCTTGTAATAACGCGGTTTGTACATCTTGTGGTGCAAGAGTACCGCAGATTTCGACACCATCATTACGCAGACTATCGCCATATTGCTCAATATCTGCTGATGGTGCATAAATCAAAACTTTAGCAGGAACCCCTTGTTTCCTAACATTAGCAATGGCCTGTCCAATCTCTAGAAGATTTTCATAACGACCTAAATGGAATCCACCTACATAAATAAAAGTCACTTCTTCTTTTGACAATGCTTTACTCTGTAAATCATCAGATGGAATCGAAACTGGATTCATAAAAGCAGTAAATGGAATACCAAAACGTTGGCTATATTCTTCAGCCATCAAATCACCAATACTCAGCCCAATCGTAGATCTTTTCATCGCCTGATAAGTTAAACGATTGAGAACCATACGCTGGATTGCTGTAGTAATCGAAGGTCCAGATGAAGAATAGGTCGACAACCAATCATCCATATAATGAGCAACTATAGGCACAGAATAGCGACAAGAGAGATCATTCACTAATCGAACAATACGCACCCCGCCTAATAATGAATAAATTACCTCAGGGGCAAACTCATGAATCTGATTTTGCGTTTCTTCAGATAATTGCACAGGCAGCAGATCAACCAGTGGAACCAAAAATTTCCGTACAAAATTCATTTTTATATTATTTTTTGCAACAATCGCCGTACTCATAGATATTGGCTGAGTCGAAGGGGAACTTGATGATTTTTTTCCTAAAATCTGGCGCACCTGTTTCACTGGAAATAAGTCGCCATTGGATACTCGCCAATTGGTATCACAAATCTCCACATCCGGTTGTATATCTGCACTATAAATTTGTGCAATCCGATCTTTTGGCCAATCTCGGAAAAGATTAGACAACGTAATTCCCGTTGCTGATCTCGAATTAAACGGCTCACCAGAAATAACGAGGACTTTAGGATATAGCTGATTTATCATGAAGCGCCCCATATACTAAGAGAAAACCTTTCTCGTGTAATGAGCACTAAATTTTGATCAACTGAGAACTTAAACAAAACTTAGCTCCATTTTATTTTTCGATGAGTCAGGAACCAACACCATAGCGTGACGATAAATCCAACAATTCCATCGCCAGATTGAAATGCCTGATTATTTGCTGAGATGAACGAGAACATCACTGCTAACTGTGCAAACAATGACATCGCATAAGGATTAGACGAATAAATAGCATCCTTCCAAGACATCGCCATCAAGGCACTAAACAAACCCATCAATAGGACAGCACCAATAAAAGTAACATCTGAGGCGAACCAAGGAAGTGCCGTATGCCAATGTACTTTAGAATCCCACCCAACAGCATCCTCTGCCCGCATTGGATAAGTATTTTCCTCAATGGATGCTCCTAAATACTTATCTGCATATGCTGCTAAAAATCGAGAGTTACCAGCACCCCACGTTGGGACAAAAGGTAGATCGAGACAATAAGACAACCCCTGATATCCTTGGGTCAAATACGAAGAAAAGGCAATTACTCCCTCTTGTGCACCAGTTGGTAGATATGCAATCAAACCATTATCTCGATCAGCCGTGATGCCTAAGAAGCTCAACTCGTCTTGAACACCAACACCGTTATGACGATCGATTTGCCCTTGTGTAAATACCAAAAAGAAAACGAGGAACACAGGTAAAATAAAAGCTAGTCCGTACTTAAACATCTGATAAGAAATCAGTCCTTTTGAGCGTATCGCAAAAC
This sequence comes from Aquirhabdus sp., assembly GCA_030150135.1. Lineage (GTDB taxonomy): Bacteria > Pseudomonadota > Gammaproteobacteria > Pseudomonadales > Moraxellaceae > Aquirhabdus. Next base: position 31,046 of record JASLGO010000018.1, on the reverse strand, counting down.
CCCAAAGCAGAAAAATTAAAACATGACCAAAACCAATATTTGTTCCAACTACTAACGATAAGAAAATTTCTGCGAGAATTGATAAAATACCTAAAAACTTCTCTGATGTACGAATCTTCTCCCAATGCGTAATCAAAATTAAAATTGGCAAATTTAAGAAAACTGACAGCAGCATTCGAACATATTCAATCCATGCCGTTTGCCCTACGACTGCAGAAGAAACATCATGACTTTGTGCATATGCTTCTCCAAAATCTAGGAACGTATCGGCGATAGAAATACCATTCGTTCTCCAAATTAACGTGGGCCAGAACAACAACAATGAAATCAGAACGCTTATACGATAAATCTTGATAACAGACCAACTACCATAGTAGCCCAAACTTGGTCTGCGTATACCAACCTTATAACCAAGATACATAGCTCCCGCGACGCTAAACATCAGCACATACACACCAAGCGAAGTGCGTGCAGGCCAATCCCACGGACCAAAGGCAAAAACCAAGAGAGTAAAAATGAGATATATCAAAAAAATTCTAAGCGGGAGATATAATCCTTTATTCATATTCACCACCAATATTAATCATTGACTTTCTCATGCTATTTTTAAAAATCGTTTTAGAGTAATCAAGATATAAGGCACAGGGAACGGTCGTAAAAAGCATAATGTCAGCGACAAATAAATAAATACTCCAAACCCACCTTTTATAAATAACCCAAGTAACCAATTTAAATCTGTACTTATAAACAGACTCAACCATAAAACCGAGGCTGCTGTAACTACACTACATAATAATATTGGCAACACAACTTTAACTGTTGCAACAAAACTAATCCCAACAACACGATGAGAAACAACTAAATTAATGATAGGGAGAATAAGAGTAAATAATAGAGTTTCGCAGATTACGAAACCCTCTAACGTATGCACATAGACATAAGCAGCATAGAAAATCCCTAGCGAGATCAGAGTCAAAATAACATTCATCATCAATTGTGCCTTCGCTTTACCTGCCGCCAAAAACAACCAGATAGTTGTTGTCGTGATGGGCAAAACAAGTGCAGCGACAGACATCACTTCAAGCAATGGAACCGCTGCGCCCCATTGATTTCCATAAAATAATCGGACTGATTCCGAAGCTAACGGATACAACATCGCGCCCGCAGGACACCCAACAAAAGCAATTAACCTTAAGGCCTTTCGATAAGCCTCTCCTACACGCTCACGGTCACTCTGAAAGGCAGCCAAGGATGCAACCATCACATCAGTAACCACCATCGCAGCATACGTCGTCGGTAGACCTTTTAGGCCTGTTGCTTTTAAATAAAAACCTAAAGCAGCACTACCAAAAAGATGCCCGATTAAGATCGTACCTAAATAGAGTTGGAAATAACAAATGAAATTAGAAATCGCCAAATAACCACCTGTTTTAATTAGTATAAAAGCACTACGAGAAAACCGTGGCGACTTTGGCTGATAACCTGAAAAAAATAATAAAATAACAAACCGAAGAAACTGCATTACGACTGTTTGAATCACGATCGCCCAATAACCCATATGGGCCACAGCCAACAGCACGCCGACAACACTACTCAGCAGAATTGCAACTGTATCAATGAGATTATTCTTCTTCTGCTGCATTGTTCTTTTTAATAATGCAGAAAGCTGAGTTGTTAAGCTATTAAAAAAAGGAGATAAACCGACAACCGCAGAAACCGCAATCAACTTAGGATTATGATAAAAATCCGCCAAAAATGGCCCAGCAACGATACAAATTCCCAATAGAGATGATCCTAATAGCACCCCAAACCAAAACATGCTATCGACTTGCTCTGGCGTAATACTTTTAGGTTGCACCGTAGCCCATGTGAGACCCGTGTCAAATAAAACAATAAAGGAAACTAAAGTCAGAACCATACCAACAGTCCCCGTATCCTCTGGCGAGACATATCGTGACACCACCATCGTGGTAAGGACTGTGACTATTTGTTTTAAAATCAATAATGCAAAAACCCATCTCGCCGCACCGCGAGCAAGCTTACCGATCTCATGAGCATGAGGCTGTTCAATCTGACTAGTTCGGCTTGAGTTATCTTTCATGCAAAGACCTGAATTTGGACAAAACTACAATTCAACATCCCACAACAACGTTGCACAGTGTCGTTACACTCATATTTTCATTGAATCCTACGAATCAACACCCTCCATATTTTGAAAAACAATTTACTGTTTCTCAAAATATCAATAGGCTTACAAAAACAGTGCTGTTGAGAAATTCAAAACTTAAAACGCCTGCAAACTGTGGCAAACAAGAAACTACATTTAATATCTAATTGCTTAAGAAGCTTATATACCATGGCATCGCCTTCGCCACGCCGCGAATAATGTCATATGCTGGAACATAACCAAGCAAGCCTTCAGCTTTATGAATATCAGCCTGTGAATGACGTACATCTCCTGCACGAAAGTCCTGATAAATAGCATTTTTCGTGTAAATAATCGAGTTCTCAGCTAAAGCACTTTTTAGTGCATCAAATAAGGTATTGAGTGAAGTACGGCCATTCACTGCAACGTTATATACTTGATTACGCGCAGAGACATCTGTAATTGTTGCCGCCAAGATATTGACTTGAACAACGTTCTCAATAAAACAGAAGTCTCGACTTGTTTCACCATCACCATTGATATAGACATCATCACCATGAATCATTGCAGCCGCCCACTTTGGAATCACGGCAGCATACGCACCATTGGGATCTTGACGTTTACCAAACACATTAAAGTAACGTAAGCCTATACAGTTAAAACCATAAGTCCGAGCAAATACTTCCGCATAGAGCTCATTTACATATTTTGTCACTGCATACGGAGACAATGGCTTTCCAATTCTATCTTCAACTTTTGGCAGATCTGGGTGGTCGCCATACGTCGAACTACTCGCTGCATAAGTAAAGCTCTGTACCTTCGCATCACGAGCAGCAACCAACATATTTAAGAAGCCATCAATGTTCGCGCTATTGGTTAAAATGGGATCATTAATCGAACGTGGTACGGAACCTAGCGCAGCTTGGTGCAATACATAATCCACATTCGCACATGCTCGCCTACAATCCTCAACTTGCCGAATATCGCCTTGAATAAACTCAAAGCGCTTCCATTGCTCAGCAGTAACCAAAGACTGGACTTCATCTAAATTATATTGATGACCCGTTGCAAAATTATCCAACCCTACTACTCGCTGATCTAGTTTTAGCAACGTTTCTAAAAGATTTGAACCAATAAACCCCGCAACCCCTGTAATCAACCATGTTTTAGGTGCGTGTTGCAATGTTTCACAAACTTGTTGATAGCGACTCATTCACTCTACTCGATCAAACTTTTATAAACGGATATCAGACTCTGATTTGTCCATGATGTATTTTAAGTCGTACACAATATGACTATTGCGCCCTAACCCACGAATCTCTGAAACAGACATTTGTTTAAATTGCTCATGTGCTACAGCCAGAATAACAGCATCGTATTGACCTACTTTTGGAGCATCGATTAGGTCTAAATCATATTCATGCTTAGCCTCCTTGGGACTAACCCAAGGGTCATAAACATCAACAACAATGTTGTATTCTGCCAACTCTTCAAGAATATCAATGATTTTTGTATTTCTTAAATCAGGACAGTTTTCTTTGAAAGTCAGTCCCATTACGAGGACGCGAGCTCCATCAACCTGTATCTTCTTTTTGAGCATCGCTTTGACTAGCTGAGTCGCAACATAAGCCCCCATACTGTCATTCAGACGGCGACCCGCGAGAATAATTTCAGGATGATACCCAATGGATTGTGCTTTATGCGTCAAATAATATGGATCAACGCCGATACAATGCCCGCCAACCAACCCCGGGCGGAATGGTAAGAAATTCCATTTGGTACCAGCTGCCTCAAGTACATCTTGAGTATCAATGCCCATTTTGTTGAAAATAATTGCAAGCTCATTAATCAAAGCAATATTGACATCACGCTGTGTGTTTTCAATCACTTTTGCAGCTTCTGCGACTTTGATACTAGTCGCTTTATGCGTACCAGCCACTATAATTTCGTTATATAACTGATCAACAATCTCTGCAATTTCAGGTGTTGAACCCGAAGTGACCTTGCGGATATTAGTGACGCGATGAGTCTTATCCCCAGGATTGATACGCTCAGGACTGTACCCCGCAAAAAAATCCTGATTAAACTTTAAATTCGAAATACGTTCTAAAACTGGAACACAATCATCCTCCGTCGCACCAGGATAAACGGTTGACTCATAGATGACGATATCGCCTTTTTTAAGTACTTTTCCAATCGTTTCAGAAGCCTTAATGAGTGGCGTTAAGTCAGGCTGACGATACTCATCAATCGGCGTAGGAACAGTGACAATAAAAATCTCACACTCTTGTAAATCTGTCAGCTGATTACTAAACGTCAAAAATTTGGCAGCAATCAACTCCGCCTCATCAACCTCAAGCGTATGATCACAATTTGATCGGAGAGCTTCAATACGAGCACTATTAATATCAAATCCAACCACTGGACGCTTTTTGCCAAACTCAACAGCTAACGGCAATCCAACATAACCGAGCCCAATAATTGCAATTTTTGAACTGCCATATCCCAACATTTTAGGACAACCTTTTTAAATTAAAATGATTAATCATTTAAAAACATCCATGATGAAACTTCACCATCCCAGAACAAATCACAATGTTTATTCAGCATAAAAATAAACTAATAATTGTTCAGACACAGCTTATTTCCGCGAGCGATATTGATAAGCATATTGATAGCCATAGCCATCACCCGCCTGAACATCATTAAACACAACACCATGCACTGAAGCACCTGCCTGAGTTAAACGTGAAATAGCGATCTCTAACTCTTTCATATGCGTATGCGCATAACGCGCAACCATCAAGGTCATGCCTGAGATTTGCGCCATAATCGCAGCATCTGTTGCCGCCAAAACAGGCGGAGAATCAATCAGCACATAATCATATTGAGCAGACAATGTCTCAATCAGTGACCTAAATCTTTCTGTCAACAATAATTCAGCAGGGTTAATTGAAGCACTTCCTCTCTCAATGAAATCAAGACCATCAACTGATGTATGCAATGCAATCTCACTAAGTTGAATCTGGTCATCTTTTAAATAATCAGACAGCCCTTGGGTTCTTTCCGCTGTAAAATAAGTCCTTAAAGTTCCTCGGCGCATATCTGCATCAATCAAAATAACAGATTTACCCATTTGAGCAAAAACTGCCGCAAAATTTGCAGAAATAAAAGATTTACCGATTTCAGGAGATGGGCCAGTAATTAAGATCACATTGTTCCACGCCTTCGCTGCGGAAAAATGAATGACCGTTCTCAAACTTCTAAGACTCTCAACAGCCAAATCCTCAGGATCTATATTCGCAAGCAAGCCTCGTTTCTTAGCATGTCTAACATACAACTTACGCTGAGCATATGATCGCGGAACCGTGGCCAGTACAGGCAATGCTGTTTTACCCTCAATCTGCGCTGAATCCTTAATACCAGAAAAGAGCTTGGTTTTAAGTAACACCAAAATTCCACCAAAGAGCGCTCCACAGACTATCGACAACATTAGAATATAAGTTTTCTGTGGTTTTACAGGTATAGCCGAAGGAATTGCTTGATCAAGAATACGCACAGTCGCCACTTTACCAGCTCTCATCACTTTCAATTGCTGATAACTATTTAAAAGTCCCGTATACAAAGCTGTATCAACTTGCACATCTCGATAAACTTGTAAATATTGACGTTGCAATTCAGGTATCGCAGTGACCCTTGATTCAAGATCTTGTAACTCGCGGTCAATTGCGTCCATCTGTGCTTTAACTTGCATCGTCAATGGAAACTGCGCTGTATATTTCTGATTCAGCAAAACACTCTGCTGCTCTAACTCTATCTTCTTTGTTTTCAGATCCACACTTTGCTGCAACAAGAGCTGAACCTCTTGCGTTGGATCGACTGTATTATTCTTTTCACGAAATTTATTATAACGATCTTCTGCTGCTTCCAATTCAGCTTTCGATTGAGGAAGCTGGCGCTCTAAAAAATCTAAAGTATGTTGCGTTTCCTCAGTACGATTATCAATATTCTGCTCGAGATAGACTCGCATAATTTCATTAAGCGTTTGGACAATACGATCCTGATCTCCACCATAAACTAAAGACAACACGCCAGTCTGTTTGCCTTTCTCACTAATCATTAAATTATCATTAATATCTTTGACCGCACCAAGCAGACTCATTTTTCGTAAATAAACCGAACCCCTCTGGTGCTCACTCTGTTTTATAAATAATTGTAAAGTTCCATCACCTAATGGTTGGCTTAACTGTTGACCCACTGTACCCGTAATTAATGGCTGATTCTCAAAACCAGGAATTTTAGACTTATCAACGAGCTCGACCGTATATTTACCATCACCCAAAAATTTCAGTTGAAAAGTTTGCCCCAATAGCGAAAAAGGAATATCGACATTACTGATCTGGAAAGACAGCCCATCTGTTGAGTAATAAACACCTTCTTTTGTGTTACGCACCCGCTCAGAACTCGAATGAAAGAGTCGCTTGTACCACTTGTCTTGATCACTCGTCAGGACAATATCAAGGTTCAAATTATGAATAACACGACCTAACACAAAGCGAGATCTCAATAACTGAATCTCAGTGTCAGCAGGAGATTTACCTGACAATCCAGCCAAATTAGACAAACCACCAGAAACCCCGCCCAGCGCCCCAAGCAATAGGTCAGACCCGCTTTGATTGTCTTCAATTTGCACCAAACCATCAACCGAATAAATGAGCTTTGCCTCACGCAAATAAATAACAGCAAAAAAAACGGCCAAGGAAATACAAGCAATTATTATTTTCCAATTACTGAAAATGACACGAAACATCTCACCAAGATCAATAGTTTCATCATTATTTATTTGATTTACTTGTTGCTCGTTCGTTGCAGGCATACTGTACTCAACACTTATTCAATGAATATTAGAAATATAAGCTCTAATTATTTAAAAACTGCAAAAAATAGAGCTCTCTTTCAACTTAAACCAACCCCACGCATCAAATGAAGATCACTACAATCCTCTATAAATGCAGTCTCCAATCAGCCACACCCTCTTGGATCAAATTTTTTGCTAATATAAATGCTGACTTGTCTTTTCGATAAGGATCAGGAATGTTTTTATCACTCCAATGACAAAGCCTAAACACCTTTCCTCTACTAAATGTCCAACGCTCCTCAATCACCTGCACCTGTTGTGTACTCATCGCAAATATAAGATCTGCGCGAACTAACATCTCAGAATTCAATCGACGAGCAACATGAGAGGAGATATCAAGCCCCTCCTCATGCATACACTCAATCGCCATTGGATCTGCTGGATGACCAACCAACCCCTCCAACCCCGCAGAAAATATGTTTTTTTGTGGAAACGATTGACGAAGCAACGCCTCAGCCATAGGACTACGACAAATATTACCCACACAGACAACCAAAATATTTGGGAAGCTCATCACAAAATTATGCCTACATTCTTACTGTTTACCATAGTACCCCGCAGTACTCAATGAAGCCAGACCTTGAGCGGACGGCAAGAGTAGATTAAGCACACGACTCCATCGAGCCAATCCAGAAGCATCAACATAAACAATATCATTTGGTCGCATTGTGAAGCGACTCGCCAAAGCCATATTGGCCAACGAAGATAAGTCAACATGATAAATATGCGTTAAATTTTGTCCAGCATCATCACGAACGACATAAACCATTGCAGGGTTAGCGCTAACTGGACTCAACCCCCGCCCCTCGCCAACCAGATTCGCCAAACTCATGCCTTGTTCAGGAATTATAAAAGGAGTAGGCGCTCCAGCTTCGCCCAATAAATAGATCTTACGATTCTCTTTTGAATAAACATGAACACTATCACCGTCTTTTAAGAACAACGAATTCAAAGACAATTTACTGTGCTCTAACTCGAGCAAACGAAGCTGATAAGACTTACCATCTCGAGTTAACACGATATTATTAATATCCCCACTCTCCAATGCGCCACCAGCGTTTGTTAATGCCGCATACATACTTGTTGGCTGCTCGGACATTGGATATTGCCCTGGCATCTTGACAGCACCATCAATATTAAACTTATGCCCTGCATAAACCAGAACCCGAACCTGCGCATCAGGTTGTTTTAAATAGACAGCAAGTCGTTTCTGCAGCAGCGACGTGAAACTCTCCAAAGATTCACCTTGTGCTTTGATACGCCCAATCATTGGGAAAGAGATATAGCCAGATTGATCAATAGTAAAACCTGAAGCTAATGCGGCATTTCCAGACGCGGCTGGCGGCGTAATCTCTGGATTAGCCCACAAATTAATACTAAGTATATCCCCCGATGCCAGCAAATAAATAGGATAAGGATTATGATTAAATAAAGAACGTGTATCTGAAGATATTGTCTGATCGCTCGACACAGGCAACGCATTCGTCGTGATTTGATCAACTTGGACATTCAAACCGTTTGCCAAAAGCAATTTTCCAGAAGGAGGCAAATCCCCAACTCGCATCCCTGGCGCAAGCGCACACGCCGATAAAAGAGTGATAGATAATGAAATAGCCGCACACTTCGTCATTCTCAACATACTTCAAATATCCTAAAACAAATGATTTTTACCGCAACCACATAGCATACATTTAAATATAAAAACACAATCTAAAAACATTCACTTTATATTAAATAAACTCAGCTCAGTCTTTTTACAATATATTCTTTTACCTAACGCCCAAATTAGAACACGCGATCGCTCACTCTTAACACAAAAACAACCATCTCACCGCCACACCCAATTCACCAAGCAATTTAAAAACCAAAAATGGATAACTATTAATTATTTTTTGCAAAAAAAAGGACCTTATGCTGAAAACAAAGGGCCTTTTCAATCAAATATAAATGGACTACCATACCACCGAAATAAAACAGGAAACAAAAAATATGCTGCATCAACAAATAATAAAATATAGTTTAAAATGCGCTATAAATCTTAAAAATACCTATTGATTTCCGCATATATTCTACACATATCGGACCATTTTAGAAACGCACACAACATTAACAATCGTTAACCAACCAAAATCAACAAAAACTCCAAACCGCTGAACTCACTATATTTTTTATTAGTACTTATACGATCACAACAAAAAAAACCATTAACTTGAATTAAACCAACTCAATTTGAATATTATCCGATTGTTATCACTGTAAAAAAATACACTCTTCTGATTGTCTTATTGATATATCGAATGTAGTCATTATCCAATATAAAAAACCTCAGAATTTTGCAATTACTGAGGTTTTAAATCCCACACTAGAATATGTGGTAGAAATTGGCGGTGAGAGAGGGATTCGAACCCTCGATACGGTATTAGCGTATACACACTTTCCAGGCGTGCTCCTTCAACCACTCGGACACCTCACCAAGGGGCGGTAGTCTAACGAAAAACCTAGCCAAAGCCAATCGGAATTTTTTAGGACATAAACTGTGTCCTATAACTATTCGATGCTAACATGTACACATTAGTATAGATTGGATAGTGATATGCAAGACTCTCAGCAACGCCAAGCAATGTCAGCGTTGACTCTTGCCGCATTAGGTATTGTATTTGGGGATATCGGTACAAGCCCGCTTTACGCATTAAAAGAATGTTTTCATGTGACCCATGGCATCGCACTCACCCACGGCAACATACTGGGCGTGCTGTCATTAATTTTTTGGTCACTCATGATTGTGGTGTCGATTAAATACGTCGCTATCATCATGCATGCAAATAATAACGGCGAAGGCGGTATCATGGCGCTCTTGGCGCTCAGTTTACGCAATAAACGGTTAGGATCAAAAACGCGTGCAGCATTGATCGGAATTGGTCTTTTTGGCGCTGCTTTATTTTTTGGTGATGGCATTATTACGCCAGCTGTATCTGTTCTTTCAGCAGTTGAAGGATTAGAGATTGCAACACCCGTATTTGCACCTTTTGTTATTCCGATAACAATTGCAGTATTAATTGGATTATTCGTTATTCAACGAAAAGGGACAGGATCTGTAGGGCGTTTTTTTGGTCCTGTGACATTGCTTTGGTTTATTTCTATAGGATTCACAGGGATCCTCAGCATCATGAAAAACCCTGCTATTCTTGGCATGGTAAATCCTTACTGGGCTGGTCTATTTATCGTCAACCATCCTGCTGGATCATTTTTAACCATGAGTGCGGTTGTCCTCACTATCACAGGTGGTGAAGCACTCTACGCAGATATGGGACATTTTGGTCGTAAACCAATTCAGATGGCTTGGTTCTTCGTCGTTTTACCATCATTATTACTCAATTATGCGGGTCAAGGCGCATTGTTATTGCGTGATCCTACTGCAATTAACAATCCTTTTTTTAATCTTGTTCCCGAATTAGGTCTATATCCAATGATCGTCTTGGCAACAATTGCTACGGTCATTGCATCACAGGCTGTCATTTCAGGGGTATTTTCTATCGCTAGACAAGCGATGCAGTTAGGTTACTTACCACGCTTTACGGTGTCACACACTTCAGAATCAGAAATTGGACAAATTTATATTCCTTTTTTGAATTGGTTATTGCTTGGCTCTATTATTGTTCTGGTCGTTTTATTTAAATCAAGTTCCAATCTTGCTTCTGCGTATGGTCTAGCAGTTACAATGACTATGATGTGCGACACATTACTAGTTAGCTTTGTGATGTACAACAAATGGCGCTGGAAATCTGTAAAGGTCGCTTTGATTGTCTTGCCATTCTTTACGCTTGATCTGGTGTTCTTTGGTGCAAGTTCGCTAAAAATATTCGCAGGCGGCTGGTTCCCATTACTTGTAGGTAGTATTGCCTTTACAATTATGATGACATGGAAACGCGGACGCGACCTTCTGCTGTCAAAGCTCCAAAAAGATACACTACCACTTGATCTTTTTGTAAATAGTGTCACCAGTTCAGCACATACCGTCAAAGGTACTGCGGTATTTTTAACAGCCAGTCAAACTGTTGTTCCCCATGCTCTACTACACAATCTTAAACACAACAAAATCTTACACGAGACAAACGTTCTCATGACGGTCATCACTGAAGATATTCCTTATGTGAATGATGAATCACGAGTGACTGTTGAACGAATTAATGAACGATTCTATCGTTTGGTCGCGCGTTACGGATTCAAAGAACAGCCGAACGTACCTGTCGTTGTAGAGCAAGGCTTAGCATTACTTCATTTACCGTTTGATATGATGATGATCAGCTTCTTTGTTTCTCGCGAACGAATCTTGCATACAGTCGGTGATGGGATGGCGCCATGGCGTGAGAAGTTGTTTATTTCCATGTCTCGCAATACCAGTGCTGTGAGTGATTTCTTTCAGATTCCGACCAATCGCGTCGTGGAAATGGGTAGTCAAATCGAGATTTAATGCTCACTATTGTTCTATAAAAGACAAAGCCGTTCATTCTGCTTTGTCTTTTTGTTTTAAGTCAGTCTGTGGTTTTATTCATTTATAGAGTTCTCATGTTTCTTCGTTATCTTGTTTTGTCCAGTCTGGTTTTAAGCGCAGTAATTGAATCTAAGGCGTTTGCGGATTTCTCACCTCGTACCAACCAATCAACCCATCCGTCATGCCTCGAAAATTATTATCAAGGTGATGCTCCGAACTTTATCAATCCCGCATTATCACGTGGAACAACTGAATTATGCTTTGATGGTTTTACTGTCATGTATTCTGGGATTACTCGTACGCCACTCTGGTCAGCAGAGCATCTGACTAAGGATCGCCTTGAGCGTGCAGAACATTTGCCGCGGCAAAACAACTTTCACGAAGAAAATCAACTTCCTTTTGATCAACGTGCGACGTTAGGGGATTATAAGGGTAGCGGATTTGATCGAGGACATATGTCACCCAACGGCGACATGGGAACTCGTGAGCAGCAATTTAACAGCTTTTCTCTCGCCAATATCGTTCCGCAAAATAGTTATAACAATCAAAATCCATGGCGTTTACTCGAAGAGGCAACTCGAGAACTAATCAAACAGGAAGGCGATGCTTACGTCATCACAGGCGCAGCGTTTCGTGGTAATCAAATTCGCAAAATTGGCAATGTCCTTGTACCTTCTGACATTTATAAGGTCGTTTATTTCCCAAAACGTCAAGCCGCTGGAGTTTATTTCTCGCCCAACGATGCGTCAGGTCAGGTTAATGTCATTTCACTCGCAGAACTCAATGAAAAGATTGGCTTAGACTTATTTCCTAGTTTGCCCACTCAGATCAAGCAACAGCGCGTCAACATGCCCTTATCCACCAAAATGGGCATTCGACAAGGCGAAATTAATCATCGAGAAACAAATGCTTCCACGACACTAAATCACAATGGTTCAGTGAAGTATTACGGCGTTTCAGAGAGTTCTCAGACGCAAGCTGCCGTGCGAGGACTACTCACGCGAATGTGGAAGGCGCTCTGGCAAAATGAATAGATTAATTTATACGCTATAGGCGCGAACGAAGCGTTGTACGACTTCGCGCACATAACGCTCGCCTGCCGCCCTATCTTCCGCGTCATCAATCGCTAAAATCAAACGAAGTTGGGTACATCCCGTAAACGCAGCCAAAAAATATTCCGCTGCCATCACACAATCAGGAATATTGAGTTTACCTTGTTGATGAGCCTGCTCAAATAAACGTGCGGTCTCATTCAACGTTCGCTGTGGACCTGCATTATAAAATAATCTCGTTTTTTCAGGATTTTGCACTGCAAGTGTCACAAGTAATCGATGTAACTCCGTCGACTCTTGGTTATTAATCAACTGTTGAAACCGAGAAGCCAAAGCAAATAGCACATCTGAAATTGACGCATGTTCAGCCAAATCAAAGAGTGATGGCGGTAAATGATTAATACAATGCGCCTCAATTGCCGCCGCAAATAAAGTTTCCTTGTCATTAAAATGACTATACACCGTCAATTTAGATACTTTTGCTTCGGCTGCAATCGCATCCATGCTGCATCCATCATAGCCTAACCGTAAAAATAGGTCTTTTGCCGCCAACAAGATTGCGGCTCGCTTAGCCAAGTCTTTTGGTCGCCCCAAACCACCGATTACAGCATTCGGCGCAGAGGATAATGATGTGGTCATAGGCTACTCTATCGATCTTTCCAATAACAACGTTTACAGAAATCCGCAGCAAATACAAAACTGTTTAGTTCAATAAATATTGAACTGAAGGGTTTACTAAGTCAATCATAGTGCATAGTATAACAGTGAACCGTTCTGGTCGACTATTTTGCGACCAGACAACAGCATGGCAGAGCGCATGCGCAACGACGACTCACCCATTCAACATCACGAATACTGTCAATTCTAGGAAAAATATCATGTCTTTGCAGTTGCCAATTCGCACAGCACTCATGACAACAGTCGTATTACTCAGTGCCTGCCATCATGCCGAACCTGAAAAACCAGCACCTCGCCCAGCCATTGTGGCTCAACCTATTCCAGCAGATGTTTTGCTGAATAGCTATTCAGGTGAAGTCACTGCACGATTTCAACCGCAATTGTCATTTCGAGTTGCAGGAAAAGTGATTAAACGATTTGTAGATATCGGTGATACCGTCAAACAAGGGCAAATCCTTGCACAACTCGACCCACAAGATGCAGAACTTCAATTGAATGCAGCCAAAGCACAGCTTGCGAGTGCCGAGTCAGCAGAACGCATTGCCAGCGCAGAATTAGCACGCTACAAACTGCTATTAACACCTAACGCAATCAGCCGTTCACAATACGACCAAGTCGACAATCAATTTAAAGCATCCGAATCTGCGCTCACACAAGCAAAATCTCAGCTGAGTCTGGCAATCAATCAAATCGAATACACCTACTTACGTGCGCCACAAAATGGCAAAATCGTACAGCGCCAAATTGAAGCTGGACAGGTGGTGACAGCAGGACAAACCGCATATACGCTAGCAAGCCAAGGTGATCGTGAGGTTTTAATTGGCATTCCCGAGCAAGAAGCAACACATTTTCACGTTGGGCAAGCCGTCACGGTCACTGTCTGGTCGCAACCCAATGCACGCTTTCCTGCACATGTCAGAGAAATCTCCCCAGCAGCAGATACTTCTCGTACCTTTGCCACTCGAATTGCATTCGATCAACTTGAACCAGCTGTAGATATTGGGCAAAGTGCACGGGTTTTTACGAATGACGAAGCATCCAAATCGCTCATATCACTCCCGCTCTCGGCAATCACCGCAGAACAAGGTGCAGCATACGTTTGGGTGGTTAATACACAGACTTCACGCATCAAAAAAGTACCCATTCAAGTGGGCGTCTATGGACGAAATACCGCAACCATTACATCAGGCCTTCAGCCTACCGACTGGGTCGTCACAGCAGGCGTACAGCTGCTCAAGGATGGTCAACAGATCCTCCCTGTAGATCGTCAAAATCGTGCCATTGATGTGATTTCGCAGAGCAAAGGCTCAAATACAGCATCTCATTCGCCAAAGCAGGGTTAAAACCATGAATTTTAATCTCTCCGCTTGGGCGCTAAAAAACCGTCAGCTTGTCCTTTATTTTATGATCTTGCTTGGCATCACGGGTGCGATCTCATACACCAAACTCGGACAAAGTGAAGACCCGCCATTTACCTTTAAAGTCATGGTGATTCAGACCTATTGGCCTGGAGCAAATGCTGAAGAAGTTGCCAAACTAGTCACTGATCCCATCGAAAAGAAAGTTATGGAGACAGGCAATTACGATAAGGTCATTTCCTACTCTCGCCCCGGTGAATCACTCATTAGCTTTGTCGCACGAGACTCGATGCACTCTAATGAAATTCCAAACCTCTGGTATCAAGTCCGTAAAAAAGTCGGCGACATTAAACAAACCTTGCCTCAGGGCATCCAAGGGCCCTACTTCAACGATGAGTTCGGCGACAATTATGGCAACATCTATGCACTGACGGGGAAAGGCTTTGATTACGCCGTCCTCAAGGATTATGCCGACCGTATTCAGCTTCAACTCGAAAATGTCCCAGATGTTGGTAAAGTAGACCTCGTTGGTCTGCAAGACGAAAAAATCTGGATCGAACTCTCAAATACCAAAATTGCTAGTCTAGGTCTCCCCTTACAAACCGTACAAGATGCACTACAGGCTCAGAACTCGATCACGCCATCTGGATTCTTCGAGACGCCAACAGATCGAATTCAACTTCGCGTCAGTGGACGCTTTAAATCGGTTGATGAAATTAAGAAATTTCCGATTCAAGTCGCAGGACGAAGCTTTATTCTCAGCGATATTGCGGATGTCTATCGTGGGTTCAGTGATCCAGCCCAACCTCGCATGCGTTTTTTGGGTGAAGATGCGATTGGCATCGAAGTTTCCATGAAATCTGGTGGCGATATCTTGGGTTTAGGCAAGAATCTGGAAAGCAACTTTGCGGAAATCCAAAAGAATCTCCCCGTTGGCATGCAACTCCGTAAAGTTTCCGATCAACCCGCAGCAGTCAAAACAGGCGTTCGTGAGTTTTTAGACGCACTGGGTGAAGCCATCATCATCGTATTATTGGTGAGTTTTTTCTCATTAGGCTTCCGCACAGGAATGGTCGTTGCTCTGGCAATCCCGCTGGTTTTAGCCATGACTTTTGCCGCCATGCATTTCTTTTATATTGGACTGCACAAAATTTCCCTTGGTGCACTCGTTCTTGCGCTCGGCTTGCTGGTCGACGATGCGATTATTGCCGTGGAAATGATGCTGATCAAACTCGAACAAGGCTTCAGTCGTCTACAAGCAGCAAGTTTTGCATGGAGTTCGACAGCCTTTCCTATGTTGACGGGCACACTCATCACTGCCGCAGGCTTTCTACCCATTGCGACAGCACAGTCCAGCACAGGTGAATATACTCGTTCTATTTTTGAAGTCGTCACCATTGCCTTATTATTATCATGGTTAGCCGCCGTGATTTTCGTTCCGTATTTAGGGGATCTATTACTTCCCAAATTTACTCAAAAAAAGAGCCCTGAAACCAATCCAGATCAAGCAAGTGAAGCCGAGAATTCTGCACCAAAAACATCTTCTTCAACACAACATAGTCACTCAGAAGTACATGATCCTTATGCGACCCAGTTTTATCAGCGTTTCCGTCGTATCGTAGAATGGTGTATTCGCTATCGAAAAACCGTCATTGGGATTACCGTTTCTGCGTTTATTGGCTCTATCGTTTTATTCGGCTTTGTTCAACAACAGTTTTTCCCTGACTCGAGTCGTTTAGAGTTAATGGTAGACATGAAACTGGCGGAAGGTGCTTCATTAACTGCAACAGAAGCACAAGCCAAAAAACTCGAAGCTCTACTCAAAAACCATCAAGGCATCGACAATTACGTTGCCTACATTGGTGCTGGCTCACCACGTTTTTATCTCCCACTCGATCAGCAATTACCACAAGCCAGCTTTGCGCAATTTGTCATCTTGGCTAAGACACTAAAAGATCGTGAGGAAATCAGAACTTGGCTGATTAAAACCCTGAACCAATCTTTTCCAGACATCCGCACTCGCGTTGCACGTCTGGAAAATGGCCCGCCTGTTGGCTATCCTGTACAACTTCGTGTGTCTGGCGAAAACATCCAAGATGTCCGCAAGATTGCCCGCGAAGTCGCGGCAAAAGTGCAAGAAAATCCACATGTGGTGAATGTACATCTGGATTGGGAAGAACCAAGCAAAACCATCTTCCTCAATGTTGATCAAGATCGTGCGCGTGCGCTGGGTGTGAATAGTCAAGATCTTGCGAACTTTCTACAAAGTGCGCTCACAGGTGTCACAGTCAGTGAGTACCGAGAAAATATCTCTTTGATTGACATCCAAGTGCGTGGTACCGCACTTGATCGCAGTGCAGTCAGTTCACTGTCTAGCCTTGCAGTTCCTACCACAAATGGTGGAACGATCCCATTGTCACAAATCGCCACACTGGAGTATGGATTCGAAGAAGGCATCATTTGGCGCAGAGACCGCTTACCCACCGTAACGGTTCGCGCAGATATTTATGATAATAGCCAGCCTATTACATTAATTAATCAGATTCTGCCAACCTTAGATGGCATTCGCGCCAAACTTCCTTATGGTTATCAATTGGCTGTTGGTGGAACAATTGAGGATTCTGCGCGTGGACAAACGTCAGTGAATGCAGGCATTCCCCTATTTTTAGTCGTCGTCATCACGCTCTTAATGCTGCAACTTCGTAGCGCATCACGCACTGTGATTGTTTTTCTCACTGCACCATTAGGCTTAATTGGTATTTCAATTTTCCTGCTGGTTTTTCAACAACCATTCGGCTTTGTCGCCATGCTCGGTACGATTGCCTTATCAGGCATGATCATGCGTAACTCTTTGATCCTGATTGATCAAATTGAGCAAGACATTCAAACTGGACGAACAGCATGGGATGCTATCATTGAAGCAACGGTGCGACGATTACGGCCGATTGTCTTGACCGCCCTAGCTGCAGTTCTTGCAATGATACCCCTCTCGCGTAGTGTGTTCTTCGGCCCAATGGCAGTTGCAATTATGGGGGGGCTCATTGTAGCCACAGCATTGACGTTATTATTCTTGCCTGCACTCTACGCTGCATGGTTTCGAGTCAAAAAGGTAAGTTAAAGAAGAAATTAGAGCCCTACATGTAGGGCTCTTTTTATTCATCTCATGATGTATCACAACAAACAAATGCTCATTTAAATAGACTCTTAAAAAAACAACCAACCCAAAATCCACACCAAGATCTCTCTTTTCTTGAATAACGATATATTTTTTCATGACACAGTTATCACATCTTGCCGCTTTCCAAGAAGGCTTGTAGACTCAGGAGATTAGGCAACAGGATGTTGATATTTGCCGCATAAGAATCTGTTAATCACCCACGATCAGATTTAATCAGGCTTCCTAATATTGTGCTCACCTCATGGAGAGAAGAGATTATATGCGGACTCTCAGCGAGCGATTCAACGTTCTAAGATTCTTCAGCGAGCCAGAACCCGTTCTGATCAAAAAATGGAATGATCTCCGTGCTTTCTGTTCGATTATGTTTGTCATGCCCGCTGCCGTAGGGGTATCGCATTGGGTATGGGATTATGTGACCGACCCGATCGGCGCACGTCATACCATTGGATTGAGATTACTTTTCTTATCTAGTCTAGGATTTCCATTCGCATTCAACTACATTAAAAATCGGCGCTTGCTAGAATTTTCATCAATCGTCCTCGGAATGACGGGGTTATTTGTTTACATCCTCATTCTCAATCGCATTCATAATGGAATGACTTATGGGATTGGTGGGTTTACATTTTTTTTATTTATCCCGCTTTTAATGTTTCAAGGTTTCTCCGTCCGAGTCAACCTTTTTAGCACATTCCTGTTTGCTCTATTTCCACAATTTCTTGGCATCGTCGGCATCGCTCATGATTTCCAAAATGCACAATACGCAGTGCTCATTTGGCCAACAGCGATCGCGATGATGCTGGCACATTTTGCATTCGCGCTAAACTATCGCTTACGGTATGAATCCGAAATGACTCTCGCGCAGATGTCGAATACAGACCCACTTACAGGTGTGAGTAATCGGCGACATTTTATCCCAACTTTAGGCCATGAAATCACACGAAGTCAGCGCCTCAAACACCCCGTTTCACTCATCTTATTAGACATTGATCATTTTAAAAAAATTAATGACATTTATGGTCACTCATCAGGTGACGCAGCAATTTGTACACTTGCAAAAATATGTCGGCAAATGGCACGACAGATTGACACCGTTGTACGCTTAGGGGGCGATGAATTTGCCATATTATTATTGGAAGCTAATTTAGAAGAAGCGCTCTCCATCGCTGAACGCATTCGAGCCGCTGTCGAAAAAACTCCCATCACCACTTTTGAAGCCACACAAGTCTACTTCACCGTCAGCGTAGGCGTTGCAGAACAACCCGAAGATAACTCTTCCGAAAAATGGATTCTTGAACAAGCTGATGCGGCAATGTACCAAGCAAAAGTTGCTGGACGAAATTGCTGCATGACCGCAATCCCTACTAAATTGCAAACCATTTAAAACACATCAAAACAGGAACTAAAATTTAGGCAATAAAAAACCCTTAAACATAAGTTTAAGGGTTTTTTCTGCTGAGAACAGCAGTACAACATATATATGGTGCGCTGGGAGGGAGTCGAACCCCCGACCCTCAAGTTCGTAGCCTGATGCTCTATCCAGCTGAGCTACCAGCGCAATTTACAACACAATGCTGTTTGAAATCAATATGATATCATCAGACTTCACTGCATCGAGGTGGCGTATTTTATAGAGATCTACAAGTTACGTCAACTCTTTTTTCGCTTTTTGCTCGATTTATTTTTCTATCTTCAATTCATGATCGAATCCAGAAACATCGAAACACACAACAAAAAAATGGCGGTGAGAGAGGGATTCGAACCCTCGGTAGGGGTTAACCTACTCTCCCTTAGCAGGGGAGTACCTTAAGCCACTCGGCCATCTCACCACGAGGCGGTCATATTACAAAAACAAATAGAGAATCTCAAGCTGATTTATCATAAATATCAATGACAGCTCAGGAATTCACCAAATAGGGCTAAATAAAGGTTGAAAACTATATTCTCCAACACGTTTAAAAAGCCCGAACTACTCTCAGGAGCAGGGCTTAAGGCTTTATTTCTTTGCGGTATTCGCATTGACATCATCAATAATACTATTCTCTTCGCTAACACGCTGTTTATTGTCAGCCTTATAATAGTCATCACCATGTTTATCTGTTTCTTGCTGTTTAAGCGCTTGCTCTGCAGGAGTCAAAGTCTGGCTCTCAGTAGTTGTTTCTGGTTTTGGAGGGGTTTTGTGTTTACTGCATGCTGTTGCACCAGAAAGCACCACTAACGCCAAAAAACAAACTTGCCATTGACGGTTTTGACTTTGCTTCATCTTTCGCACTCCTTGCAATCTGTTCTCATGAGAACGATTTGACTGATTTTCAGGGATATTAAAAAAATAAGTTTAATTTTCACCTATTTTTATACAGGTGATCAGATAATATAACATCACTTCATTTATTTTTTCTAACAGAATAACATTGCGATAACATTGTTAAACTCACGAACTTCGTAAACTACAATTCACTTATATTCGGCGCTCAACCTATGTCTAGGTCATCCACAATATCAACATTAACAATTCAGCGTATGTTATTGCCTCTTTTATTAGGCACTCTAGCTTATTTCAGCTTCGAAGTTTTCAAAATCTTTCTCACTCCTGTCGCATGGGCAGCTGTGCTGGTTTATGTCACATGGCCCTTATATCAATGGGCTTTAAGCAAACTTTCTGGTAGAGAGCATGCCGCAGCAGGAGTTGTGACGATTGGATTGGTGATCGTTGTCGGCGTGCCAATCGGCCTCGGTTTAATTATCTTAGAACATCAAGTCGTGTATTGGTATCACCAACTACATGACCAACTCAAGGCTGGACAATTAATACTACCGATATCATTACAAAACATGCCGTGGGTTGGTGGTTATTTACAAGATGTTGTCGCACAGCTCAACGACGATCCTCGCGCACTTGAAGCTCAATTACGTGGTGTACTTCACCAGCAGGTCGGTAAAGGCGCTCGCTTTGTGGGCAATATAGCCGAGCACTTTGCGTCTCTTGCGTTCTGCCTGCTAACTATGTTCTTTTTTTATAAAGATGGTGCTCGGATCATGGTGCAGATTAAATCAGCACTGGAACGTATCATCGGCAAACAAGCCGATCACTATCTATCTGCGATTGCCGCAACAACACGCGCTGTCGTGTATGGCAATTTACTCACAGCTGTCGCGCAAGGCGCACTTGCTTTCATAGGATATAGTCTCGCGGGCTTACCAGGCGCATTTGTGTTTGCAATCATCACATCGCTATTAGCAATGATTCCTTTTGCATCACCCATTGCATGGGGACTCGCTGTTGCATGGCTTGCCCTAACAGGCTTCCCA
Organism: Aquirhabdus sp.; assembly: GCA_030150135.1. GTDB lineage: Bacteria > Pseudomonadota > Gammaproteobacteria > Pseudomonadales > Moraxellaceae > Aquirhabdus. The sequence continues at coordinate 9,918 of JASLGO010000018.1, read as the reverse complement.
CTCGAAGCAACCTGCCTAGCCGTATGGGCAGGAATTGTAATCTTTACGATTGATAATATTTTCCGCCCAATAGTGATTGCTAGTGCAACAGAAATCCCATTTCTTGTGGTTTTGTTTGGTGTTTTAGGTGGGTTAACGGCTTTTGGAATGATTGGCTTATTTATCGGCCCTGTCATTTTAGCGATGCTACTGGCCGTCTGGCACGAATGGCTCACCTATGACCCAACTCAGGAAAAGATCTTAATAGAAACAAGCGAAGTCACTAAAACGACTCCGCCAGCTGTTTGATTCTGCCATATTGACTGAATCATAAGCATAAAAAAGCCCAGAATAATTCTGGGCTTTTTAGATTTGGTGCGGATGAGAGGACTTGAACCTCCACGATTTTACTCGCCAGTACCTGAAACTGGTGCGTCTACCAATTCCGCCACATCCGCGTAGGTCGGCAATGCTATAGATTTCATGAAATATCGTCAAGTACCTGTCCGCATTTAGCGCCGACTATTTCAAAAAAGATAAAAACTGTTGATCGATTGCATAGTTTTTTATGAAACAAAAGGAACTCTATAAAACTCATTCTAATCGCAGATACCGTATTGTCACAAAAGCTGTGGTAAACTGCGTTCATGAAAAATACAAACACCTCTGCTACACCATGGAACGATCCAGAAGCGCTCAGTGAAGCTCAGCGTTATGAATCTCCAATCCCAAGCCGCACCCTAATTTTAAATATTTTAGAACAAAATCCGCAGCCACTAAGCCATGCAGAATTTGTGACTTTATTTAATCTGCATGATCCTGCTGCAATCGAAGCCGTCAGCCGCCGTTTATCTGCGATGGTGCGCGATAGCCAACTGACTACCGTTGGACACAACCCACAACGCTATCGTCCGATCAGCGAAGATGATTTATTTATCGGCAAAGTTCAGTCAAACACCAATGGCTTTGGCTTTGTGACCTTGACCGATCATCCCGATTTGTTTTTGACTGAACGCGAGATGCGCTTAGTGTTTAATGGCGACACCGTCAGCGCACGCGCTACAGGAACAGATCGTCGTGGACGTCCACTAGGACGTATTGTTGAAGTGAAAGAACGTCAGCAAACTCAAATCATTGGTCATTTACAACTGCTGGATGGGCAATTTTATATTCAGCCTTCACATCCAAATGCGCATCAGCCTATTGCGCTTGAACCTGATCAAGTTGAAGCTGCACAGCTCGTTGTTGGTGATGCTGCCAAAATTGAAATTGATGATTGGCCGACACGAGAAGAATATGCCAATGGTCATGTCGTCGAAGCGCTCTCGAATAAAGTCGATACTCAGCTCATTATCCCGACAACATTGATCGATTTCGATTTACCACATATTTTCAATAAAAATGTTCTAGCAGAAACAGCCAAATACAAAGAACCTGCGGCAAAAGATCGTAAAGGACGCATTGATTTACGCGAATTACCTCTCGTCACTATTGATGGCGAAGATGCACGTGATTTTGATGATGCGGTCTATGCAGAGAAACGTGCTGGCGGTGGTTTCCGTCTGATCGTGGCCATTGCTGACGTCAGTTATTACGTTAAATCTGGCATGGCGCTTGATGATGAAGCGCAAGCACGCGGGACTTCAGTGTATTTCCCAAATCACGTCGTGCCGATGCTGCCTGAAGATTTATCGAATGGCTTATGCTCATTGAAACCAAATGTTGACCGCTTATGCATGGTGTGTGATATCAATCTATCACGCGCTGGCAAAGTGATGGGCTTTGAGTTTTACGAATCGGTGATGCATTCTCAGGCACGTCTCACCTATAACCAAGTTGCGGATTATTTAGGTGGAAAAACCGACGCAATCCCAAATATTCCAGCAGTTCACAAATCGATTAACACATTAAATCAATTATTTCATGTGATGCTGGATGTTCGCGCAAAACGTGGTGCGATGGAATTTGAAACCACTGAAACCTATATGACCTTTGATGATAAAGGTGCGATTTCAGCCATCAAACCGCGCACACGCAACGATGCGCATCGTCTCATCGAAGAATGTATGCTGCTCGCCAATACTTGCGCCGCAGACTTTGCACTGAAAAACGAAATTCCTGTACTGTATCGGAACCATGAGCCACCTGAAGCAAATCGCGTCCAGAAAGTGCGCGATTATGTAAAATTGTTGGGCCTCAGTTTTCCAGAAAAACCAATGCAGTCTGATTATCAGGCAATTATTGAAGCAACGCGTGATCGGATCGATGCACCAAGCATTCATACCGTTCTGCTGCGCTCTATGATGCAAGCTGTTTATGCACCAGAGAATTTAGGGCACTTTGGTCTAGCATACGAAGCGTATACACACTTCACATCACCAATTCGCCGCTACCCAGACTTGCTCTTACATCGTGCGATTCGCAATCATTTGAATGGCAAAAAAACCAACCTTGAAGGCAATCAACTGGTTGCTGCGGGAGAGCAATTCTCTCAAACAGAACGCCGCGCCGATGATGCTTCGCGCAGTGTCATGAGTTGGCTGAAAACGCACTATATGCAACAGCATATTGGTGATCGTTTTACGGGTGTTATTACCGCTGTGACTGAATTTGGATTCTTCGTCACACTCAGCGACCTTTATGTCGAAGGTTTAGTGCATGTGCGCAATCTTGGCAATGACTTCTATGAATATCATGTCGGTAGCCAATCTTTGCAAGGCAAAATGCATGGTCAAAAATTCGCACTCGGTGACAAAGTTGAAATTCAAGTCGCAGGTGCAAATTTAGAAGAACGTAAAATCGACTTCCAATTGGTGAAGCAATTATCAAGTGGTGGCAAACCCATTCGAGAAAAAGCGCCGCGTATGGCAACCTCCAGTGCAAAAAATGCAACAGCTCAAACAACAAGTAGCCATTCAAAGCCGAAAGTCGATAAAGCTAAGTCAGCCAAAAAATCAACTGACAAAGCCACTGGTAGCACAATAGGCAAGGCAAAATCGAAGAAAAATTCTGGCAAAAAATCGTCTGAGGATAAATCAACGAATAAATCTGCTAAGAAAAACACTCCGAAAAAGCCGCGAAAAAAGACAACCTCTTAATGGTCTACTCTTAAAATCCGGCTTTTAAAATAATGAGATATTAAGGCGCATCGTTGAGCGCCTTAATATTTAACACTCTCAATTTTTCTAAAAGATCCTGAAACGAAACTGCACCAATAATGCCAACAAATTTCCCTTGAAAGTAACCCGTAAAATCAACGACGCTATATCACAATCTATTCTCGATCATTTTGATTGTAGGCTCTTTGATTTACCTATTTGACTTTGAAAAAGACTAAGCTATGAACGCAATCACCCCAACCTCACTACTCCACCCAGCTCGCCTGCCTCTTCCTGACTTTCCCGCACTAACCAATTCTGGCATGAAAGCAGATATTGAAGCATTACTCGCTGAAGGGTTTTCATTGCTCAATCAAACCAGTCATATTCAATCAGGTGCAGAAATCGATTTTGTATTGCAACTCGATGCTTTTGAAAACCGAATTCATCAGATGTGGAGCGTTTTTTCTAATCTGAATGCGACCTGCAACACACCCGAATTACGCGAAACCTATAATTCGTTATTACCAGAGCTCTCACGTTACTACACAGAACTTGGGCAAAACAAACAACTCTATCAAGCCTATCTAACGATTTATGAGAGTCATGATTTTTCTCAGCTATCAATCGCACGACAAGAGTCTATTCGCCTTGCCTTGCGCGACTTTAAATTATCTGGCGTCGCACTCGAGGGCGCAGAAAAAGAGCGTTATGCTGCGATTACTGAACGTTTATCACAACTTTCATCACAATTTTCTGACCATCTATTAGATGCAACTCAAGCCTTCGTGCGCCCCTTAAGTGAGAATGAGTTAGCTGGTTTACCTGAATCCGCTGTGGCATTGGTCAAACAAATGGCTACACTGCGCGCAAAAGATCTGCCAGCACAAAGCAACCCCTTTGATGCGGTCGCAACACTCGATGCGCCTGTTTATATTGCGTTACTCACTTACGCCGACAACCGCCCACTCCGCGAAGAACTGTATCGAGCCTTCGTCACGCGCGCGTCTGAACTTGCCACAGTGCCCAACGCAGAAGCTCAAGATAATGGTGCAATCATCGTCGAAATTCTGACACTGCGCTCAGAAATGGCAAGACTGCTCGGATTTGCCAATTATGCGGAACTCTCACTGGCCAGCAAAATGGCGCCAAATGTCGCGACTGTCCGCGAATTTCTCGTTGATATTGCTAAACAAGCACTAGAGCCTGCTGCACGTGATCTTGCTGAACTCAAGGCTGAAGCTGCTCAATTCGAAATTCTCGATCTACAGCCATGGGATACAGCTTATCTGGCTGAAAAAGTAAAACAACGCCAATACAACCTATCCCAAGAAACACTGAAACCTTACTTCCCAGCACCTGTAGTCATCAACGGACTCTTTCAGGTTGCAAAACGCTTATATGAGATTGATATCGAGCAGCGTGAAGCACCAGTTTGGGCAGATGATGTTGAATATTATGAAATCACCGAGCAAGGCAAACTCGTTGCAGGTTTCTATCTCGATTTATATGCGCGTACAGGCAAGCGCGGCGGCGCATGGATGAGTGGTTTCCGTCCACGCATGCGTACAGAACAAGGCTTACAACTTCCTGTCGCATTTATGGTCGGCAATTTCACGCCACCTGTTGATGGTAAACCTGCGTTACTAAGCCATGATGAACTGGTCACGCTATTCCACGAGTTTGGACATGGTTTACATCACATGCTGACGGAGGTCGATGTATTGTCTGTTGCTGGGGTGAATGGTGTCGCATGGGATGCAGTTGAATTACCAAGTCAGTTCATGGAATTTTGGACTTGGGAACCTGAAGCTCTCGCTCTCATCAGCAAACACGATGAAACAGGCGAACGCTTACCTGCTGATCTGTTGAATGCTCTGCTTGCAGCGCGTTATTTTCAAAGCGGTATGCAGGCACTACGACAAATCGAATTTGCGTTGTTTGACATCGACATTCACCACGCTCAACCTGCACCAAGCCTTGATCAAGTGCAAAGCATCCTCGATCAAATCCGTCAGCAATACGCTGTCTTACGTCCGCCTAGCTACAACCGTTTTCAGCATGGATTCAGTCATATTTTTGCGGGTGGATATGCTGCAGGGTACTATTCTTATAAATGGGCAGAGGTATTAGCATCAGACGCATTTGACCGCTTTGAGCAAGAAGGTATTTTTAATACTGAAACAGGACAATCTTTTAGACAAAGTGTTTTAGCAATCGGCGGCAGCAAAATCGCTTTAGAAACATTCCGCGACTTCCGCGGTCGTGACCCTTCCGTCAGCGCATTATTGCGTCATAATGGCTGGAATGATACTAAGGCAGATCAATCTATATGAGTTCAAATACACCCGTCAAAAAACGCTTTATCGCAGGCGCTCGCTGTAGCGCCTGTCAAGCTCAAGACAAAGTGATGATTTTCATCACACCTGATGACGAATGGATTGAATGCGTCGAATGTGGTCACACTGAACGACGCCCCACAACCGTGGTTTCCAAAGGAACATTCGACAACACCTCATCGACACAGCCTGACTCAGAACAAGTGAGTGTGGTACAGTTCAAACCAATGCGCTAGAATCAGTGTAATGAGGGCGTATTGAGGTTTGGTCTTTGCAATGAAAAATGAGAGAAATTGAACTTAGCCAAGGCAATCCGTGCAGCCAATATACACATATTGGCAAATGGATTAACGCAGGATAAGAGCAATTTAGCTATTTTTCATGCAAAAACAACGAAACGCCCCTAAATGTAGATGATTAAAACTGACGTGGGATCAAACCTCAACACGCCCTATAATCAATATTATTTATTTTTCGTATGGATACACCCACCATGAAGTCGTTATTAGAACGCGCCAAAGCACGCCCTTTATACTCGTCTGGGATCGTTATCGCAGTCATTGCTCTCCTAGTTCTTCTGTGGTGGTTATTTTGTCCAAATGCAAAAGAAAATACGGTTCAACAATCCAAACCAAGTATTATTACTAATCAGAAAATTATCGCGCCTGTAAAGCAATCAGAAGCTTCAGCATCTACAGTAGCAAACACAGATAATGCAACTCATCAAGCAAATGTGGCTCCTGCTTCCGCGCCAGCAGTAACAACCGCATCGACTACAACAGCGTCAACAACACCAATCAACGCTGCACTGCCTAAAGATCCGACAACTGCTGCGGAAGAACTGGATCGCCTAAAAGACGAACAAAGTCGCTTAAAAGAACGTAAAAAAGAGCTGGCAAAACAATTAGCGCTCTCGAACAAACTCATTGCTCTGAAAGATCAACAACTAAAGGATCTTGGTCAAACCAATCCTTAAAAGAATATTCAATCCGATCAACTAGGGCTTTGGTACATAAACATTCACTTCCAAAGCTCTGTTAGACTAACGACCTTTTCTTTTACACTGGTTACATTAGGTCGATCGTCATTTGAGTACTCATCTCTCCAAGCCCCCTCATCAAATCGGTCGAGGCTTAGCACTGCTATCGCTCTCTGCGTGCCTATTTGCATTGATGGGCGTCTTAATTCGATTAGCATCCCACTCTGTCGACAACGCGACTATCGTATTTTTTCGAAATCTAACAGGGCTGATCATCCTATTGCCTTTGATGCTGATCAAAGGCGCGAACTACATCAAAACCGATAAGCTCTGGATGCATAGCTGGAGAGCAATTATTGGTTTAACCGCAATGTATGGATTCTTCTACGCTATTGCGCATCTAAAACTCAGCAATGCAATGGTCTTCACCTACTCATCACCTATCTTTATTCCACTCGTTGCATGGTTATTCCTTAAAGAACGCATGACCTCAAGCATGTGGCTGGCAGCCCTCGTTGGTCTTATTGGCGTTGTTCTAGTGGCAAAACCTTCTGAAGGAATCTTCAATCTCCTATCACTCATCGGGATTACTTCAAGTTTCTTTGCCGCTATGGCATTTGTTACCGTTCGAGCACTCACAACGACTGAGCCTGTGACGCGAATTGTGTTCTATTTCTGCCTGATCGGCAGTGTGCTATCCAGTATTCCAATGTTTTGGCATTGGCGCCCCTATACTATTCATGAACTCTTGCTCATAGGGGGTGCTGGACTATTAGCAACACTCAGTCAACTGTGTCTCTCCAAAGCCTATAGTTACGCTCCTGCTGGTAAAATTGGACCTGCGAATTACCTTGCCATTATCTTTGCGGGTATTTTTGCGGCACTGCTTTGGCAAGAATATCCAGATATGATTAGTATTGTCGGGATGATACTAATTTTATTCGCATTAATATTATGTATGCCTAAAAGTCGCTTAAATTCCACTGAAATACCAAAGCAAACTCATGTGACCTAAAGACATGATTTGGAGTTAGCCTCCAAAAGCAAAACATACTGTAGTTTTAATAAGTCTCGACTAGCAATAATTGCTATCGTTCTGCCGCGAAGGACAATTACAAGAACACTGGGCTTGTAATTCGACAAACTCATCAACCATCGAAGTGACTTTCGCATCGCCGCACATTTCGACAAACTCAATGAGCCATTATTCATTGGAATAGCTATAACTGTTATCTGAGAAAACACGATACAAGCACATCACCCATCTCTTATTCATAAAAAAAGCACCGCCGAAGCGATGCTTTTTCAACTCATGATTTGACTGATTAAGGCTTATTTTCCGTATAGCATCAATGGAACATAAGCAACAATCAACAAGCTCACCGAAATCACGATCACTGGCAGCAACCAGCGCTCATAACGATAATAGAAGCTCTTATGTTTCACTTCATGGTCAGCAGAGTGCATCACATCCTCACCAACCACCTGACGTGTTAGAAGCTGGTTCAATGCAACTGGAGGCAGTAAGTAACCCAACTCCAACGCAGTCAACACCATCATCCAGAAGTGAACAGGATCAATGCCGTTTGCATACGCAATCGGTGCCAATGTCGTTGAAACGAGCAACATTGCACCCATAGGCTCCATCACCATACCGATGAATACTTTAACCAAGACCAATACAGTCATTGCGATCCAAATATTCGGGAAGGTGTGCGGGAACATATGCATCACACCAGTACGATCCACAACACCTGCCAAGCTCATCGACAAAGACATGAGCAAGAGCAATGCACCAATATGACTAATGGTTTCGTTAGTCGCAGTACGAATTGCCTGTTCAAATGTTACACGACGATCTTGACCACTACGGCGATCTTGACCATGTGCTGCTTCGACCGCACGACGCTCAACTGGTGCAGGAGGAATTTGACCGCCCGCAGTATGAACACCCACTCCAGCAGTTTCTGGCAAAGGCGTACGACGAACCTTATCGAAGAATACAATTGCCAACATCACATACGGCAGAATCATCGCTGCTGTATATTCATCCAACTTGGTATCCAGAACGAATTGGTAAAATGCAATCACGATGATCATGATGATCACGTATGGTGCAACTGGTACTAACGCACGCGCCATTGCAGGAATGGCAACACCTGCAGGTGCAAGACGATACTTCGGTCCATTTTTCTCTCTAACCATGAGAGAAACAACCAAGAAAATCGTCGAAGTCATCAGGAATAGCCACTTGCCATGGCCATACAACTGATCTGAAGTGACTTCTTTATTCATGGCTGTGATCAAAATAATCAACAAACATGGACGTAAAACCACACCCAAAGAACCTGACATTGCTGTCGCAGCCAATGCATATTGCTTACGCGCACCTGCACCTGCCACTTCATAATAAATAATCGAACCAGCAGCCAGAATAAAGATACCTGAAGCACCTGTATATGCAGTTGCAACCGCAGCAAAAATCATGATGACCCAAGTCAACACTTCTGGTGATAGACCCCAAGGACGGAAAATATCCAAGAACAAATCGACCAAACGGGTTTGTTTCATCAACATCCCGATCCAGATGAACAAGGTCAAGCTGAGGAACAATGCTGAGTAATCAGACAACTGACCCATGTAAATCAGCAAACCACCAAAGTAGTTTTGCAAGAAGAACACGGTACCTGCAACAACTGCCATCACTGCATACAATGGAATGGACAGATACGCTGCAAAAAGATTTCCACCTGGCGTTGCATCTTTAGGCGAATTGAATGCCTGATAAATACTAATCAGTGTCAAGGCTGTAAATAGGAAGAGCCACACAACACTGATCGCCAGTGTCACTGGATCCATTGCGATACCAGATGCACGCTCACCCAACAAGAAGAACACTGCAGCAACCATACCAATCGCATTACCTACGATTGTCGCTGCAAAATAAACACGATAATCCATCACACTTTGTGGTGGACGCAGTGTCAAATGGTGACGATTAATTGTGGTGGATAACGCAGCAAAGGCGATCATCACAATCAAAATTAATGAACGATACTGAGTACCAAAATGGAATATATAAAAGAATGCTTCTTCAAAAGTACGATACGCACGAACGGCAGGCGTAATATGCGCCATGACTTTATCGCGGAACGCGTATTTTTCTTTACATAAGTTTTGCGCTGCAACCATCGACTGACGAATCGCATCAGGATTTTTAGCATCATCAAACAAACCACCCAACCCATCATCTTCAGCTGGAGCGGCCATTTCTTTTTTTACTAAATCATCAATGTTGGCATTCTTATCGCATGTCGGTAATGCAGGATCGCCACGCAAGAACGAATACTGAACACCAGCAGCAGGGTCGCCGAATAATTGTTCGCCCATACGCAATAACTGGCCATGAATCATTTCGCCAGTACCAATCAGTAACGTCAATATGAGTAAACAGAAGACTGGCAGCGTGGTTAACCACTCCAACCATGTCCGACCTAATGGGCCCATACGCCCGTCAGCATTA
>JASLGO010000016.1 GCA_030150135.1 Aquirhabdus sp. | reverse complement strand
ACTCGATCCACGTATGACGCGTGAGCTGGTTCGTTTATTGTCATCTACGCAAGTACAAGCAATCGCCAATGTTTTACTTCAACGTCGAGATTTTATGACGATGGGGCGATTTGTTGGGCTGTTGCCAGATCAGGTGATTCGCGATGTGGCAGCCTCAATTGAAGATGAGGGTGATTTACTCGAAATTATTTTTCATGTCGATTCGCGGGCGAGGATTGATCATATTATTCATCTTTTGCCGTTTGAGCGTATTCAACGTGCGATGATGATTGTGAGTGATCCGAGTCGACGTCTGCTTTGGCCTAAACTGTTATCTCTTGTGGTCAATGTCAGCGATACGATGAAACGACAGCTGGGTGATCTTGCTGCAAGTCAGGGTGATGAGGTGCTTGAAGGGCTGATTCGAGCTGCTGAGGAAGATGGGTTGTGGGAGGATATTTTGCCTGTTGTGGCGTGTTTATCGCCTGAAGTACAGCGTCAGGTGGTCAATCACCCTGCGATACAGGATGCGGTGGTGATGCAGCATATTTTGGATGCGGCCAATCGCGGTGAGTTGTGGAAGGATATGCTGACGTTGGCTTCACATATGGATGAGGCAGGGCGGAGTGTGGTTGCTCAGGCGATTACAGTTTTTCCTGATGAGGTGCTTGAGCATATTGCGTATGCGGCGTTGCTGCGCTCGCAGTGGGGTATTGCGTTAGATGTGGTTCGTCGATTGCCTGTCGAGTGGCATTTGCGCTGTGTGCAGATTCTGGAGAAATATACCAGTGTCCTTGATCCAGAAACTGCTGCCCAGATTCAGCATGATCTGGAGTTTTATGGAATTGTTGGGAGGGTGAGTCGATTGGCGTGAGTGGGGGGATTTTGGGGAGTTAGTATCCAGTAGGCTGGGTTTTAACCCAGCAATTCTGTAATATTCTCAAAAAGCTGGGGCGAGCCCCAGCCTACGTTTGCTATAGATTGCCGCTCTGTAAATATTTGCGAATACCATCAGCTGAGTTGAATGGTTCTGGAGAGTCAAAGTTAAGTATTTCGTCCAAAGCTTCTATTAAATCAGCATGATGGTCTGCTGAAGCGGGAATTAGGGAATAAGTTCCATTTTGGACGGTGAAAAATCCACGTTTATTTGGAGTAATAAAAAGAGGTTCGAGTGGCTCACCACGATCATTCCAAAATAACCAGATCGCGGCCTCAACATCGAGCCCTTCACAATAATTGATAGCCTCTAATTCGCTTGAAAAGGTGATTAAAGTTCGTTCTTCAGTTTCAACGGCAAATATCATGAGATCATCCAGTTTTCATATTCCCTTAACGCGGTAACGTATCCCGTAGCGGCGTTAGTACCTCAAGTCCATATTGATAACCGCGTTCAATCAGTTCATCGAGTCTATGCCAATCAAACATTCCGATATCCTGAATCGGCATACGCAAATAGACATCTGCATTAGAAATCGAAGTCAGTTGGATCGTAGTGTCACTGGCTAGTGTTGCCGTACGCATGAGAATTTCAGACAAAGTTGGTGCGCGTTTGGTGCCTTTCCAGTTGATGAGTGCCATTTGATCAGGTTCTTCTTCGCCTGCCCCCGGCGCACCAATGTCACCATTCATACTGACATTGCTGGCGATAATAATGCCGCGCTCAAGTGCATGCATCACGTCAGTCGGTAAGTTATTGACCACACCGCCATCACATAGTAAATCCCCATGCCAAGCTACAGGAGGAGCAACGCCCGGTACACTCATGCTCGTTCCCACCCAAGTTGCCAGCGTTCCGCGATCATGAATCATTGGATTGCCTGTCGTCAGGTTGGTGGAAATGCAATAAAACGTGCGTCTGAGTTCTTCAATACGCCGAGTCCCAAAGACTGATCTCAGCCGTGTGTGAAAGCGTGCGCCACGAATCAGAGAGACTTTCGGAACGGTGTAGTCATTGAGATAGTTCCGCGCGACAAAGGTTTCATGGGCAATATGACTCATTTCTACGCTATCAAAACCACAGGCGACCAGTGCCGCGACAAAGGCACCCATACTGGTTCCGCCCACGATATCGATCGGAATTTGTAGCTGCTCTAACGCACGAATGAGCCCAATGTGGGCAAATCCGCGTGCGCCGCCACCACCTAAAACCAATCCAACGCCTTTGCCTGAGATTTGCCTTGCGAGTGCACTAATATCCGAGTGTGCCCAAGGATGGACAAAATAATGCGCGCGAGCACGAGTTTCTTCACGCCAAGCTAATGTATGCGGAGACGGATCACCTTCGGATCGTAATAAAACCAATTCGATTGGCACGATCAAACCATTGCTATGTAGGGCATCGAGTACAGGGACATTTTCAGGTAAGCGCGTGGCTTCTGCCAAAATGAGAATACGATCTGCTTGATGGAGACAGCGCAGTGACCATGGTGCGCTGTCATTGTCTGCTGCGTACAACACGTAATTATGTCGTTCTTCAAGTGATGCCAGCCAAGCGCGTAATTGCAGGTCTTCGGGGCTTTTATCCAGTGGAGTTTGGGCGAAGTTTTTGCCAAAAATAGCATCGACATGCGCAGCAGTAATCAGTCTCGTGGTCGGCCAGCCATGTAAATGCTCCACCAATGCTTCTGCAAGCTGAATTGCAGAAACACCCGATGATGCGGGAATCACGGCTAATGTACCGCCTACATCCGTCTGCTTATTTTGAGGATTTTGGTTGTAAGCATTGCGTCCGCGATTGATGACTAATCGGGTTAGATCGAGCAGTGAGACTGCATTGGTTTGTACAAAATCGAGGAATATTTGTGCGCTAAATACCAATAACAACGAATCGCGAACGGCATGGACGTTGGTATTTCGTGGTTCACCATTGATGACTGCCATCTCTCCGATGGGCTGGTAGCGGCTGACATAACCTACAGTACGGTCATTGAGACTAACTCGCAAACGTCCATACCAGACGATATAAACAAATAAGCATGGATCGCCTTTCTGGTAGAGCATATCGCCAGTGGTGAGTTGGAGCGGTGTAGCCGATTGAGCCAGTTGTTGCAATGCTTCAAACGGCAATTTAGAAAAGATAGAGACCTTGGCCAGCGCAGTCGCGATGTGGGCGGGGTTATCCAATGCGGTGACACTCATGGTCATGACGGTCTGCTCCATTGCACAACGAGATTCGTTTTTATTGAGCGTGTGTGCATACTTGTAGAGTGATCGGAGGCTCTTTGAAAGTCAATATTGGTTGATGACAGTTTGTCGTGAGTATTGAGCTTAATACATTATGAAAATGATTTTCGATGAGTCTCATGGAGCCGTTTTATATTCACTTATCATATAAGCAAGTTATTTTTAATTGTTTCTTTAAATAAAGAATAGGGATTAGCATATCTATTATCGAAGCTTAGACGTGTTGATGTTATTGAAGAGAGCAAATGCTTGGCGTTCAATTCGATACGTTTGTGAAGGAGTAAATAGATGAATGCTGTCATATCCACAGATCTAAAATTAAAAGATTCAACGCTCGCAGTACATGCACAAGACGATGCGAGTCATTCAATCATTAGTCCTGCACAGATTCAGGAAATTTTGGCGCGTGCTGCCCAACATGCAGTTAAAGAAGATGTTAATTATGCAGGTGGCATTCCACCAAAAGACACATGGGCTTTGGTGCAGGCTGGTGTTGCGGTGCTGGTCGATGTACGCAGCAATGAAGAGCGTCATTTTGTGGGGCGTGTACCCGTCGGTGAGCATGTAGCGTGGGCAACTGGGACATCGTTGAATCGTAATCCACGCTTTGTGAAAGAATTAGAAATCAAGCTGAAAGGCAATAAAGAGCAATTGATTGTTTTGTTGTGTCGTAGTGGTAAACGCTCGGCACTTGCCGCTGAAGCTGCCGCAAATGTAGGGTTCACACAGGCGTATAATGTCCTTGAAGGCTTCGAGGGTGAGCTGAACGAACAGCAACAACGTGGTGCAGTCGGTGGCTGGCGTTTTGCAGATTTGCCATGGGAGCAAGATTGATGAGTGATTGGTTTGGGCAATAATAGATGGATTTTTCAAAAAATAGTGGTAGGAGAGCGACATGAGCGAGCCAGTTTTGTTTGTTGCAAACCAAGCACATGCATTACAGACAACAGAACCCACAGCCGCAAATAAGGCGAATATTGAAAGTCCAAATTGGCAACTTGGGCGTATCGTCAGTGAGCTTAGGGCTGAGCGTGCACGCTGGCGTGAGTCGCAAAAGCGGACGCGTGAGTTTGGTGGTCGTGAGTTGCCTTCACGTGAAGCACTACGCGAGATTGTCGAAGCATTGGCAGGTGCTTTATTTCCAATGCGACTAGGTCCTGCGGATTTACGCCAAGAAGGTGAAGACTATTACATCGGTTATACCTTGGATACGGCATTGAATGCGCTGCATGAACAAGTGCGATTGGCGCTGTATTACGAGGCACGTTATCGCGCATCAGCAACTCAAGTCGATAGTAATGCCGAACCTGTGACTGAGGTCATTGAACTACATGCAGTAGAGGTTGTTCGGGCATTTTCATTAGCCTTACCGAAAGTACGTCGTTTGCTCGACAGCGATGTACAGGCGGCGTATGACGGTGATCCTGCTGCGCGCAGTGTGGATGAGGTCTTGCTGTGTTATCCAGGGGTGCAGGCGATTATTTATTATCGTTTGGCGCATGAGTTGTATGTGCAGGGCGTGCCTTTGCTTGCGCGGATTGTGTCGGAATTGGCGCATTCATTGACGGGAATTGACATTCATCCGGGGGCGCAAATTGGTCAAGGTTTCTTCATTGATCATGGGACGGGTGTGGTGATTGGCGAAACCGTGATCATTGGTAAAAGCGTGCGTTTGTATCAAGCGGTGACGCTGGGTGCAAAGCGTTTTGAAGTTGCTGAAGATGGTACGCTACAAAAAGATTATGCACGACATCCGATTGTTGAAGATGATGTGGTGATTTATGCAGGCGCGACGATTCTCGGTCGCGTGACGATTGGCAAAGGCTCGGTCATTGGCGGTAATGTCTGGTTGACGCGGAGTGTGCCGCCCCATAGTCATATTGCTCAGCAAGACGCATCTCAACAAAGCACTTAGCAGTTAATGCTGATACGGCAATGATCACTCTGATGATTGCCTAAATTTTTTTAACCTAACCGATTGAAAAAATGTGGTTTGAAGCGCCAAAACATGGCGCTCACCGCAGCGGCGAAGCTTTGTCTTTTTTTCATGTTTTTTAAGAGTTTTTGTTCCAGTGTGTTTATTTAGAGGAGCCAGTTATGGCGAAACATCAAGATTTACCAGCACAGGCGTTAGGCGATTCCGCTGCCCGCCAGCTTGCCAATGCTACAAAAACAGCCCCGCAACTATCGACGATTACGCCGCGTTGGTTGGTGCATTTACTGCAATGGTTACCCGTTGAAGCTGGTATTTATCGCGTGAACCGCGTGAGCAATGCGGACGAAATCAAAATTGCCTGTACTCAGCGTGATGAGTCGCAATTGCCACAGACTTTTGTCGATTACGATACCTCTCCGCGCGAATATTTCCTGAATGGTGTGTCGACTATTCTGGATGTGCACACGCGCGTTTCTGATTTGTATAGCAGTCCACATGATCAAATTCGTGAACAATTACGCCTCACGATTGAAACGATCAAAGAGCGTCAAGAAAGCGAACTGATCAATAATCCAGAATATGGTCTATTGGCAAGTGTGGCGGATTCACAGCGTATTTCGACGTTGACTGGCGCGCCGACGCCTGATGATCTCGATGATTTGATTGGTAAAGTGTGGAAAGAGCCAGGTTTCTTCTTGGCACATCCAGCTGCTATTACGGCGTTTGGTCGTGAGTGTACGCGTCGTGGCGTGCCACCACCGACAGTCAGTTTGTTCGGTTCGCAGTTCATTACTTGGCGCGGTTTACCGTTGATTCCATCGGATAAAATTCCTGTGGAAGATGGCAAAACCAAGATTTTGTTAATCCGTGTTGGCGAGAAGCGTCAAGGTGTGGTCGGTTTGTTCCAACCAGGATTGGCTGGCGAACAAGCACCAGGCTTGTCTGTGCGTTTTATGGGAATTAACCGAAGTGCAATCGCGTCCTATTTGATTTCGTTGTATTGCTCGCTGGCGGTGCTGACGGAAGATGCGTTGGCGGTTCTTGAAGACGTGGAGATTGGCAAATATCATGACTATTCCGATAAATACAAATAATTTGCAAAATCCAAGCGGCGTGTCAGGTTTAGCACCTGATCCGCGTGCGGTTGGTTTGCCCGATGAGGATACGTTAAGTCGGATTGCTAGTAGCCTTTTTCAAGCGTTTCCTGGTGAGCGTCCTGATTTTACAAATGGTTTAGGTGTGCCAGAAACGCCGCCGCAACCTGCTGATCCGTATTTGGTCTTGGCTGGTCGCGCACCTGCGCTGGCAACCAGTCGTGGCTTGAATCTGGAATTGCCGCATAACATTCCGAATCTTCCCGATTCACCTGAGAAGAAAGCGGCATCGTTACCTGTGGTCGGTGGTGCGAATTATCCGCAAGTGCCGTATTCGCCAGTCACGCCCGAGATTGCGACGGTAACGCCAAGTGTGCCTGTGCTTGGGTTAGGAGTTTCAGGTTCACCATCATCGAGTGTGGTGGGGAGTGATTCGCCGTTTTACTTCTTAAATGAAGGAGGCGCACCTGTTCCAACATCAAAAGCTGGATCTACCGATGTGCCTGATGAAGCATTGTTTGCACAGTCTTTTGGATTGCCAGGTGCGGATGCGCTGAAAGAGTTGCTTGCGGGCAGTACGTCTAATCGCGCTGCGCCAAGTGCAGCACCATCGGCTAGTCCATCAGGGTTTTATTTCCTTGATGTCCCTAGCAGTGGTTCGGCATGGCAAGACAAACCAAGCAGCATCGTGCCTGTCAGCGCGGCGCATAAGCCGTTTGATGTGCAGGTGGTGCGTCGAGATTTTCCAATTTTGCAAGAGCGTGTCAATGGTCGTCCGCTTGTGTGGCTTGATAATGCCGCAACGACGCATAAGCCAAAGTCGGTGATTGAGCGTGTATCTTATTTTTACGAGCATGAAAATTCAAACATTCATCGTGCGGCGCATGAGCTGGCGGCGCGAGCGACCGATGCCTATGAACATGCGCGCAAGACCATTGCACGTTTCTTAGGTGCGAAGTCTGAAAGCGAAGTGATCTTTGTCCGTGGTACGACTGAAGCGATCAACTTGGTGGCAAAAACGTGGGGTGTGCAAAATATTGGCGCAGGTGATGAAATCATCGTGTCCAATCTTGAACATCACGCCAACATCGTGCCGTGGTTCCAACTGGCGCAGAAAGTCGGTGCTAAGTTGCGTGTGATTCCTGTTGATGACACGGGTCAAATTCGTCTCGATGAATATCGTAAGTTACTTAATGATCGAACCAAGAT
>JASLGO010000012.1 GCA_030150135.1 Aquirhabdus sp. | reverse complement strand
AGGTGATGGCACCAACTCCGTCAATGGTCGTACAGTGAATGCACTCATCTTAACGGGAATCGTCCGCAGCAATATTAAACCAAGCCTGACAACAACAAATACAGCAACTGGTGTTCCACTGACCATTAAACTAAAACTGGTCAATACAAACTCAAGCTGTGCATCACTTGCTGGTTATGTCGTGTATCTGTGGCATTGCACCGCTGATGGTGAGTATTCACTGTATTCGACAGACGTCATTTCTGATAGCTTTTTGCGAGGCGTACAAGCGGCTGATGCTGATGGCTATGTGACTTTCGAGACGATTTTTCCAGGATGTTATAGCGGACGCATGACGCATGTGCATTTCGAAGTTTACCCAAGCCTAACTCAAGCAACCATCGCAACGAATGCGATTAAAACATCGCAATTCACCTTTCCATTAGCGACATTAAACGAAGTTTATACAAACTCGGCATACAGCAATAGCGTGACAAATCTAGCAAAAATTAGTTATGCAACAGATATGGTTTTCAGTGATGGCGTCACCAATCAAATGGCAACAATGACGGGCAATCTCTCGGCAGGATATGTATCAACACTGACGGTCGGACTTGCGGTATAGCAGCACTCAACATCGATCAGATATTGAGTGCATTATTACGGAACTTCATTGCGAAGCTTCGATGGAATAGCTTATACGCGTTGAAGCAGGCGTTTCAGTAAGTTTTTGCTTTCTGGTACGCCACCTTTGCACTCATACACATCAGGATTAAACGAACGTGTCTGCAACACATAGTCAAATGTAAAACTTGGCCACACGGTCGTGTTTTTGCCACTGGCATCGAGATACCAGCTTGCACAACCTGAAGTCCAGACCGATTTACCCATCCGTGCATGTAGCTTCTCACAGAATTGATCTTCGTCTTCCTTCTTCACTTCAAGACTATCCATGCCCTGATTTTTCATATACTTCAGCGCTTGACCAATATAACGTGCTTGCGCCTCAATCATGATAATAATCGAGTTATGCCCTAAACCTGTATTTGGGCCTGACATGAAATATGCATTCGGGAAATTATGCGTCGTGATGCCCAAATAAGCATGCATACCTTGTTCCCAGTGTTGACTGAGATCCAAACCGTCTTTGCCTTTAATACTGAATTGCGCTTCTTGGCTCGTTGCATCGAAACCAGTACAGAACACTATAATATCGACTTCGTGGCTGACTCCACCTGAAACCACGCTATTTTCTGTAATCGATTCAACCGCACCTGTCAAAGCCACATTTGGACGATTAAATGCCTGTAAGTAGCTGTTAGACATCAGAATACGTTTACAGCCCATCGTATAATTCGGAGTCAGTGCTGCACGAGTTTTTTTATCTTTTACGACACGTAAATGATTATATGCAAGCAATTGCGGAATTTTCATAATGCGTGGATCAAGCACAAAGCCTGCAGCACTACTTTCTAATGTCCAATAAATCTGTTTACGATATAACCAACGTGAAAAGGGTTTTTGTTCAAATTTATCTTGGGTTTCTTCTTTATAGCGATAGTCCAGCTTCGGCAGCACCCATGCAGGAGTACGCTGGAACACAGTCAATTGACCAGCAACCTTTGCTAATTCAGGAACAACCTGAATTGCACTCGCACCTGTACCTACCAATGCAATACGTTTACCTGTTAAATCAACTGAATGATCCCACTCCGCCGAGTGAATCTTAATTCCTTTAAAGTCGTTCAAACCAGGGATATTTGGATAAGTTGGAATATGCAAATTGCCACGCGCAGAAACCATCGCACGCGCACGATATACCTCGCCTGCGGTAGTTGTTACCGTCCAATAACTTTCTTGATCGTTATATTCGGCACTTGCAACCGCTGAATTAAAGCGAGTGTCACGATATAAATTATATTTTTTTGCGACATATCTTTGATAATCGAGAATTTCTGGTTGTTTGGCATAAGAGCGCGACCAACGATAAGGCTCATAAGACAGGCAGTACATGTGTGATGGAACATCGCATGCCGCACCGGGATAGACGTTATCGCGCCAGTTTCCACCGAATTCACTTCCTTTTTCAAGGACGAGAAAATCGATTCCAGCTTTCTGCAATTCAATGGCCATCGCCATGCCGCTAAATCCAGCACCAACAATGATAACCGACGCATCCATTACAGCAATCGATTGACCAAATGCCTGCCCATGTGAACTGCCCATCGCACCACTCCAAACATAATTGACTGAATGTATTGCCTTTTTAAAATTACGTCGTGTAATCAAGCAGCTAGTCCATTAAATAGGCGGCGAATTCTACACTATTCTGTTCAATGAAACCTTAATTTGTTTATTAAATATTCGAATCATTTTTATAAAACTCATTTTGTTGCCAAATTTAGACCGCAAAATATGAGAGCTTTCCATGCCTCAAAAATAAAAATCAGACTTATTACAGGCTCATTACTTATGATTTTGATCAAATGTATCGTTATTGTTATTATGAATTCAAAGTACTACACTCTCTTTAATGGCAACGTTCAAAAGCTATCAGGGTAGCTGAGGATTTGATAATGTATTACGCATTTGCCGTCATTGCAGGACTGATTTCACTTTGGTTAATTTATTTATTTTTCAAACAGCTTCGTGAATTTGGACAATACTTAAGGTGGAAGCATCCATTCTTTTATTGGTTATATACGTTTGCATGGATTGCCATCTTATTGGGCGTATCGACTTTAGTTCTTGTTGTTTGTGGCGATGCGATTAACAATCAGAAATACACAACAAACCAAGATGAGCTCAATCAAATCATCAAGTCTGCGCCCACTGAAAACAATTTTAAGAATCCAAGAGATTATCAAATTGCACTAATTGAATATGGACGAAAAGTAGAAAGAGAATCGCATCATTAATCACATTCGGTACTTTGCGATTAAATCTTGTAAGAACAGCAGTATTTATAGATCAATAGGGTACGAATAAAAAGAATTTGAATAAGCTCAAATAAATTGAACTGGAAGGATCGTAAACATGAACTTCTTAATTACTCTTGCAGTCGTTGCAGTCCTTGTAATGGTAATCATTGCTGCTGTAACCAATAAAGAAAATCGCCAAGCCACAGCTTTCAAAATCAAAGAAAAAGAAGAAGCACCGATTAAAAAAGCACGATCCATTTTATCAACGAACGAACAAATGACGTTTCTCAAACTGCGTAAAGCACTCCCCGAATGCTTTGTGTTGCCTCGGGTTGCATTATCCGCTTTACTCAGCTCAAGTGGGCTCGTAACACGGAATAAAATAAACCGTTGCTGTGTTGATTTTGTTATTCTGGACAAAGATTTCAATGTCATTTCCATTGTTGAAATAAATCAATCTAACCAGAATAGTCATCCAACTAAAATTAATGAACGTGACACTATGCTGATGGAAGCAGGTTATAGGGTCATAAGATATCCTTACTCACCTGATTTAGAAAGAATCATCAGTGACTTTGATCTAATATTGCATCCACCAAAAGTAGAAAAGACCACAATCGCGCGCAGTAAACGTTTATTAGAAGAAAACGGTAATTTTTTTGATCATGATTATTAAGTCATTAAAGCAACATACATCATTACTAATATTCATTAAGGATCATTAGCATGGCATGATGACTCTTAATGAGAATATAAAAGACTTAATCAACCTAAGCACATTTACAATCTATTAAAAATGAAAAACTTGAAATCTTATTTTTTGTTCTATGTCATCACCATAACCAGTATATTTCTCAGCACTCTCGGAAGCCATGCTGTCGCGAATCCAGAGTTCTTCCAGTGCCAGCTCAAAAATGGTCATATGACTTTCAGTGATAAACCCTGCCCTAGCCACCAAAAAACGATTCAAACCAAAAAAGATAAAAAATCCTCTTTAGTACAGACTACACCGACCATTATCCTGTCTGGGATGAGTGCATCAACCATCAACAACCCCAAAGATTGCGCATATTTAGATCGTCTAGGCATTAAAAGAAAATATGACCAAAGAACTAGAACTGCTCGATTAAAATATTGGAGACCTGATCAAACTGATGAGCTCAAAGAAGCATTAGCCAATCTAAATAAAATGAAAGACAAAGAATTAGAGGGTTGTTAATTTTGAAATAGATGGTGCGCCCGGCGGGAGTCGAACCCACGACCCTCGGCTTCGGAAACCGATACTCTATCCATCTGAGCTACGGGCGCATTAAGAAGTGGCGCACATCATAGGCAAAAAGCCACATAAGGTAAAGTACGGAATACTATTTATTGCCGAAAATAAATCAAACTCAATCTCACCCTGAACAAATCTTGTTTACATGTAATTATTGAGTCTGACTAAAGAGTCAAAACATCAATCCACCCTAATACTTAATATTTTTCGACCACTTTATTCAGTATAATCATCAATGAAAACTGACATACATACTCAGCAATATTCTTAGACAGTCAGTCCCATTGCTCAAATATTGTTATCTATCTCCAAAGAGATATTTCTAGTGACTTTATTAAAGTAGCAACTTAAGGTAATCAACGAGAGATAGTCATGACGGATGCACTGGTTCTACGCAACTTAACCAAAACCTACGGTAATGGACTGCAAGCACTTAAAGGAATTGATCTAACTGTTGCCCCTGGTGATTTTTATGCTCTGCTCGGCCCCAATGGTGCGGGCAAATCAACAACGATTAGCATTATTAGTTCATTGACGTTAAAAACCAGTGGCACTGTTAATATATTCGGTTATGACATCGATAAAGAGTCTTCAAAAGCCAAACAATGCATTGGCGTAGTACCGCAAGAATTTAACTTCAGCATGTTCGAAAAAGTATTCGACATTCTGGTCACACAAGCTGGCTACTACGGCATTCCTCGTGACATCGCCGTCCAACGCGCAGAAAAATACCTCGTCAAGCTTGGCTTATGGGACAAACGTGACTCTCAAGCGCGTCTATTATCAGGCGGAATGAAACGAAGACTTATGATTGCACGTGCGATGGTACACGAACCACGCATGTTGATTTTGGATGAACCAACGGCTGGAGTTGATATCGAATTACGTCGTTCCATGTGGGATTTCCTGACGGAACTGAATGCACAAGGCACATCGATCATCCTGACGACGCATTATCTGGAAGAAGCTGAAGTCTTATGTAAGCGCATTGCGATTATCGATAAAGGCGAAATCAAAGAAGACACCGACATGAAGAGCTTACTGGCTTCTTTGAATGTTGAGACTTTTGTTCTGGATCTACGCGAGCCGCTCGCTGCACTTCCCGCTTTGGATTTACCGGGAATCACACTCAAGCAAATTGATCCACTGACTATCGAATTATCGGTGCAAAAAAACTACTCCTTAAATGATGCATTTGGCATGCTCAGTCAACATGGCATTTTAATTTCCAGTATGCGTAATAAATCGAATCGACTCGAAGAACTCTTCGTCGGTTTGGTTGAAAAGAATTTAAAAGGATAAGTCATGAATCGCTCACAACTTTGGGTCGCATTTACGACCATTGTTATCAAAGAAGTTCGTCGTTTTATGCGGATTTGGCAACAAACGTTACTACCACCAGCCATTACGATGACGTTGTATTTTGTCATTTTTGGCAATCTGGTCGGAAGTCAAATCCGTTCTGTACATGGCGTAACGTATATGCAGTACATCGTCCCAGGTCTGGTGATGATGGCGATTATTACCAACAGCTACGCGAATGTGGTGTCGAGTTTCTTTGGCGTCAAGTTTCAACGTTCAATTGAAGAACTTTTAGTCAGCCCCGTTCCTCATCACGTTGTATTATTGGGCTTTGTGATGGGCGGAGTCATTCGTGGCTTATTGGTTGCGATCATTGTCACACTCTTATCACTATTTTTCACCCATCTTGCTGTACACAACATCGGCGTTGTGATTTTTACCGCGTTTATTACGGCTGTATTATTTTCACTGGGTGGCTTTATTAATGCTGTGTATGCCCGCACGTTTGACGATGTCAGTATTGTTCCCACCTTCGTCTTAACACCGCTAACCTATCTCGGTGGGGTGTTTTATTCGATGGATCAATTGTCTCCTTTCTGGAAAACATTGTCTCTGATCAATCCAATTGTTTATATGGTTAATGCCTTCCGTTACGGTATTTTAGGAATTAGCGATGTGAATATTTGGTTGTCGATGGGCATCATCAGTCTGTTCTGTGTTGTACTGTATTTCTTTGCGTATCGCCTTCTCCATCGCGGCACAGGAATGCGTGCATGAGTGTTCATGATTCTGCATTGGGGCAAGCAACTGTTTACCCAACACAATACGATGCCACACTACTCTTTCCAATTTCACGTGCCGAAGGGCGCGCGGCGCTTGGTGCAGAAGCACCAACATTCATCAGCGCAGGCGTCGATGTCTGGCATGTGTTCGAATTGTCATGGTTAGATGCAGTTGGCAAACCTGTCGTTGCGATTGGTCGCCTCACTGTTCCAGCTCACTCACCCAACCTTATTGAATCAAAATCATTAAAGCTCTATTTTAATGGTCTAAACTTCGCCAAGTTTGCAAATCATGATGCATTAATTCAGCTAGTCACAAATGATTTATCAAAAGCCGCTGGTGCAGTCGTTCAATTTGAACTATTAAATGTAGATGAGCTTGAAACGCACCAACCTCAAGGTATTTGTATTGATCATTTGGAGATGACAACTTCTAAAACACCGCGAGAACCCGACTCACGATTGTTAAAGCTTGATCAAACCTCTTCAACAACAAACATCGAAGAAACTTTGTACTCCAATCTACTGCGCAGTAACTGTCCTGTGACGGGTCAACCTGATTGGGGAACAGTTTTTATTCATTATCAAGGTGCGAAAATTTGCCGAAATAGTTTGTTAACCTATATCGTTTCATATCGCCAACACAGCGGTTTTCATGAACAATGTGTCGAACAAATTTTCTCTGACATTTGGCAAATGCTTAAACCTGAAAAGCTCGCGATTCATGCCCAATATACACGCCGTGGTGGATTAGATATTAACCCTTGCCGTAGCTCTGATCCTCTGTGGCTTCCTCAAGTGACCCGACTCGCTCGGCAATAATCAAGCAGCCACGATCTAAATATCTACAGTACATCACACATGAATATCCAAATACATCATTGTTGATTATTCAACCATGATGTATAACCAAACTCAGTGCAATCAGATTTTGGAAAAAAAAGGAATATTTTCATGGCTGCTTACTTCGGCTTTACTCCATCCGAAACGCTCAAAAATAACATTGAAACAGCACTTCAACTCGCCAAAGAAAATACTGGTGAGCCGCTTTACCTGATTCGAGATAAAGTATCGCTCGGCATTACCGATGAGCTGATTGATGCCGCACTCACGCAACTCGCTCGAATACTCCCTCCAAGCGATAAAAAAGAAACAATGGAAAAACTATCAAATTTCATCCGCAGCACGATGCAAACCTTAATGAAACAGTTGCTTGGAAAAGAAGATAATGCACGCGTCTTAAAATCAGTGAGCTTTTTGGCAGTCAGTACCCACACAAAAGGCGGGGAATTTAAAGTTGGCTGCATTATTCATGATGAATTAATTATTAAGCTCAAATCATTATTCGCTCAGGCACAAGTCGACGAAGACACTTTAGCAATCCGCCCCGAGCTGATCATTTTACAAAAACAACTTGCAGACCAATGCATCAAACACTTTATTACTGACTTTTGTGAATCATTAAACTTAGGTTTCTTTAAGCGCAACGCAATGGTTCTTGCTCAAGGTGCCACGACTAAAGCCATTCACTTTGCTATCCACAAATTAGTGCCCAGTCTGAATAATGAGGAATTAGAAATTTTTGCTAAACACTATGACTCATTACTATATCTCGCAGACTAATGTTCAAAAAGAGCCCAGGACAGCATTCATCCTGAAGTTAAATGCGTTAAGATATCGCGGCAATTTGCTTTCAATCGATCATGTTATTCTTTGGAAGCAAAAAACAGCTTATTCGACACGTTCTTTTTGATAACAACGGTAATAACGAGGAATATCTAATGACCGCTTACTTTGGTTTCATACCATCCGCCGGCCTTCAAACTCACATTGAAAATGCACACACTCGCGCACAACAAACCAGCGGCGAACCAATGTACATTGTTCGTGACCTCGTATCCTTAGGCATTACCGATGAACTGATCGACGCATTACTCATTAAACTCGTTCACATGTTGCCAGAAAGTGACAAACGCGACACGATGGAAAAGCTATCAAATTTCATCAAAAGCACTGTACACGTACTCATGAAGCAATTACTCAGTAAAGATACTGACGAGAATGTTGTGAAATCTACAGAGTTCTTAGCATTAAGCACCAACATCAAAGATGGTCAACTCCGCGTTGGAACAGTTTTACCAGATAGCTTACTCTCACAAATGAAAGCCTCTTTTGCTATGGTTGCGGCGGGTGAAGGTAAAGCTGCAAAGCCTGCTCTTGCCACTCAATTTAAAGCATTTAACGATGTCATGATTAAACATTTCATGGAAGACTTTAATAAGACTCTAGATTTGGGCATGTTCAAACGTAAAGCATCGTCACTCGCACAAAGCGGGATTACCAAAGCCGTTCACGTAGCGATTGATAAACTCATTCCAAGTTTGAATCAAGTTGAACTCGAAGCGTTTACTCAACATTATGACAGCTTGATCTACACTGCTGATTAATGCTTGATTCTATGTTGTGCCTTTAGGTTATTGCTAATGTCTGATTATCATCACTATCGTTTTTTGCGCTATGCGCCACGCGATGGCACAACAATGCAAATGCAGCCAGGGCGTTGGACGCGTATGCATCTTGATCCTTGGCTGCTTGGTCTTCTATTTATTGCAACAGTATTTGGTCTGGTTGTGCTGTATAGCGCATCAGGTCAAGATGTCGGTATGGTGACTCGGCAAGCGATCAGCTTTAGCATGGCTTTTGTCGTGATGATCACACTGGCTCAAGTACCACCAAAAATGTACCAAGCCTTTTCGCCATGGTTTTTTGGGATTGGTCTCATCCTCCTGATAATGGTCGCGCTCGTCGGGCAAGTTTCCTTAGGCGCGCGGCGCTGGTTAGGGTTTGGCGGCATACGTTTCCAGCCTTCTGAATTTCTAAAACTCGCTATGCCTATGATGATGGCATGGTACTTATCCAATAGAACACTTCCTCCAAATTGGCGTGTAGTACTTACTGCACTCATGATTATTGTCGTCCCAGCAGCTTTAATTGCTAAACAACCTGATCTGGGCACAGCCCTTCTTGTCAGTGCTAGTGGTTTCTTTGTGCTGTTTTTGGCTGGGCTACCATGGTGGATGATCGGGAGCTTTATTGCAGCACTTGGAGCAATTTTGCCAATCGCTTGGGAATTCCTGTTGCATGACTATCAAAAGCAACGAGTCCTCACACTCATCGATCCAAAAGCAGATGCTCTAGGTACTGGATGGAACATTATCCAGTCAAAAACTGCAATTGGCTCAGGCGGTTTCATGGGTAAAGGTTATCTGCACGGCACTCAATCACATTTGCAGTTTTTACCCGAAGGACATACCGACTTTATTATTGCGGCGTTTTCTGAAGAATTTGGACTCATTGGCGTCTCTTTACTTCTCCTGCTCTACAGTGCATTAGTCGGTCGAGCCTTATTTATCGCCTTCCAAACCAACAACACTTATGGACGATTATTAGCAGGTGCAATTGCTATGTCGTTTTTTGTCTATGTTTTTGTGAACGTTGGAATGGTCAGTGGTATTCTGCCTGTAGTCGGTGTTCCATTACCTTTTATTAGTTATGGTGGTACTGCACTGATTACTTTAATGAGTGGATTTGGCTTGCTCATGTCCATTCGCACACATCGTTAACGATATCTATTTATGCCTAGAGCATACTGAAAAGAAGATGGTTGTATCGCTTTTAAAGGACATCTCTCGTGAATAAACAGCTTTTTATTAATATTACCTTCATGTCAACGATTAGCGCCTGCTCTTTTGCCTATGCAGGTGATTTTGACACCGACCCAACTTATTCTGCTTTCCGTGATCAAATGGTCAGTCAATATCAATTTACACCGATTGAAGTCGACAACATCATGATCAATGCGCATTTACAGCCCAGCATTCTCACGATCATGGCTAAACCTGGTGAAAGTAAAGAATGGTATGACTACCAACCTCAATTCGTGACTCAAGCAACAATTAACAAAGGAATTGCTTTCCAGAATACTTATTCTGAAGCACTTAAACGTGCGGAGAATACTTACGGTGTTCCACAGGAAATTATTCTGGGTATTTTGGGCGTTGAAACAGGTTTTGGTGGTCATAAGGGCTCATTTCAAGCGCTAGATGCACTATCTACTTTAGCATTTCGAGATACTCGTCGACCTGAATACTTTAAACAAGAACTTGCGGAATACTTAGTCTATTGCCGTGATCAAAAAATTGATCCGACTACAATGAAATCTTCTTATGCTGGTGCAATCGGCTATCCACAATTTATGCCGAGTAATATTGTGAAGTATGGCGTCGATTTTGACGGTAGCGGCTATATTGATCTGAATAATAGTCCGATTGATGCCATAGGCTCCGTTGCCAACTATTTGGCAGCTCATGGTTGGCAAAAAGGTAAACCGATTGGTTACCGTGCAAAATACGCAGGTACTGACGACAATCTTGTCATTTCAAAAGATCTCACTCAACCACGACCCGCATCAGAATTATTTGCCCTAGGTCTAACGCCTATTAGCGCACCTGTCGCCCCTACAGACCTCGTGAATGGCGTTCGCCTGATGGGAGACAAAGGACCCTTGTATTGGTTTACTTATCCGAACTACCAAGTGATTACGACCTACAATCGCAGTCGTCTCTATGCGACAGCAGTATGGCAACTTGGCGCAGCGATTCGAGAAAATAGCCAAAATCAGGTTGATGTTAAATCTGAAACCAAACCTGAAACCAAGCCAGAAACATCAAAAACACCCTAAGAATGGTTATTTTTCATTCCAAAAGTATTTCGAAACGTGTTTTTGAAATACTTTGATACAATTAAGGTTATTTTTTGATCAATTTTAATGCATTTAAGTAAAGACTTTCTATATTTCGGCATTTTTTTAGACAAATCGAATTTTGCACATTAGGATGTTCTCACATTAAGTAAATTTTATATTTAGCCAAACTTGAAAATGGTAGATGCAAAAAACATCATAAATTGCCATTCAGAGGAAAATGACTATGCGAATAACACTGACCACGATTGCAATTCTAGTATCTCTCAGCGCGACTGCTCATGCTGAGCTCGTTCCGTCTCAATCATTGACGACGCCTTTCGACGTGCCGACTCTTGCATCCTCAGCGTTAAACCGCGACAGCCAAACCATCACAGCAAACTCATTAGCACTTTCAGCAACCTCAAATACTTTAACTGCACAATCTAGCACTGACTCAACATCCGTCAGCAATACCACCAAAGCTGCAGACAGTGACGCAAACAATGACCAAGATAGCAATCTCAGCGTTTTAGACCGTTTAAGTTCTGTTGCTAGCGATACTGTCCGTAAATTTAAACAAACAGGTATCGCATCTTGGTATGGGCATCAGTTTAATGGTCGTAAAACTGCAACTGGTGAACGTTTTGATATGAATGCGATGACTGCAGCTCACCGCTCACTTCCACTGTCTTGTTTTATCCGCGTCACCAATAAAGATAACGGTAAAAGCGTAATTGTTAAAGTAAACGATCGCGGTCCATATTCAGGCAACCGTATCCTTGACCTTTCTTATGCTGCTGCAGAAAAGCTCGGCATGGTAAATAAAGGCATGGGTAATGTCACTATTGAACGTGTTGCAGCGCCAAATTAAGATTAAATGCTAAAGCGTGGCGCAATATTGCCATGCTCAAAAGCCGTCATTTCTAAATGACGGCTTTTTTATTTCTAATATGCTACTCTTCTCTCATAATATTTATAAAACACGGTCATAAAAATGCGTACCCTACAGAATTGGCTTATTGAGTACAGTGTCAGTCACCAAAATCCCATGAATAAAAAACTTCATTGGATATGCGTTCCGTTGATCACAGTATGCGTAATCGGCATTCTTTGGAGTTTGAGCCCGATTGCCGCACTCGTCAGCTTAATCCTTGCTATGGCGTTCTATGCACGCCTATCCCGCGTCCTCTTTTTATTGATGTCATTATTCTCAGCGATTGCCGTTGTCATCATCTGGACAATAGCCGATCCCTTACTCACACTTTCTCCAGTAGCGCCACTTCTATTCTATGTTGTTTTATTTATCTTAGGCTGGGTCGGTCAGTTTTATGGTCATAAAGTTGAAGGCAAAAAGCCTTCCTTCTTTAAAGATTTACAATTCCTACTGATTGGGCCCGCATGGTGTGTAGATGCTCTTGCAAAAAAGTTTAGCATTGCGCTCTAAAATCTGACAAATCGCACAGCGTAAAACAAAAAAATCCCATCAAATAGATGGGATTTTTTTGTAAGACCAGTATTTTCCTGAAAAAATCTTTTACTAGTTATGTGGCGTGATTGCTTGAATATTAGCCGCTGGTGGACCATAAGGAAAATGGGCTTCATAACGAAAACCATAACCTAGACTAGAGGTGTCATATACGGAATTATAATATCCAGTCCCAGAATAGAATGGAACTTGAAAAATCTGCCCAAGATTACCCGCCCATGCATAACTATAATTTTCACTCCCGAACATCAGCGGAACACCTGTATTCGCTACACCTGCAGGTACACCAAGTACATCACTTCCCCCTAATAAGCGGATGTTATCAAAAACACTTGCAAGGAGTGTTGCAGCATTAGAATCCTTTGATTGTGTCGCGTTTGCATCAGCAGTTGGATCCACTTGTTTATTGGTAAGTACCGCAACAAAATAATTCGCGTCATGGCATGTTTGCTGAGGAGCATCAGCATCGCTAGATGACGTTTTTTTATCTTTTTGATTAACTTTGTCAGTAGTACAAACAGGGATAATCTTCACCTCAATATACTTATTATCCAGCTCAGCATCACTCAACGGTTGTTCCGCATAAGCAACAGGCATCATGGCTACAGAGAGTGCAATCGTTAGAGCTTTATAAGGAAATCTTGACGCATTAAGACCCAGTGTCATCACTTTCGCTACAGCATTTTTAGATATCAGTTCCATTTGCTTTAGCAAAAAGATTCTCATTTCGCTAGACTCCTGTCCAAGCATGAAGAAAAATTATTATATTGATTTTAAATCTATCAAAAAACAAACAATCACGCAACCAATACCCATGTCATTGGTCTGGTCGTTTACAATAAAAAAGACGAATATAAATTCGTCTTTTTCTTAGTTGATCAAATAGTTAGATCATAGAATCATTAATGAAATTTCGTTCGTTCAAATTTCAAGCTCGTCCCATCTTTTCCAGCACTCACAGTAATCGTATCCCCTGGACCAAACTCACCCGAAAGAATCCTTGATGCAAGCGGATTTTCAATTTCCGCTTGAATAGCGCGTTTCAACGGACGAGCACCGAATACAGGGTCGTATCCAACTGTAACCAACTGATCAAAGGCTGAATCATCTAGCTCTAGACCAATTTCACGCTCATGTAGTCGCGCACGTAAACGATCCAACTGAATATCTGCAATACCACGAATCTGACTTTGACCTAATTGCTGGAACACGACAACTTCATCAATACGATTAATAAACTCTGGACGGAAGTGCTCACCAACCGCCTCCATCACGACTGCCTTGACTTCAGCCGCAGGCGCATTGTCTCCAAGCTCCCGAATCGCCGCTGAACCAAGATTACTGGTCATAATAATGACCGTGTTTTTGAAATCAACTGTCCGACCTTGAGAGTCAGTTAGGCGTCCGTCATCCAATACTTGTAGAAGTATGTTGAATACATCAGGATGCGCCTTTTCCACCTCATCAAGCAACACAACACTATACGGTTTACGGCGTACAGCCTCAGTCAGCGTACCACCTTCTTCATAACCCACATATCCTGGAGGCGCACCAACCAAGCGACTCACAGAATGTTTCTCCATGAACTCGCTCATATCGATTCGAATCATCGCATCGTCGCTATCAAACAAGAAGTTTGCAAGCGCCTTACTCAGTTCAGTTTTACCGACACCCGT
Source organism: Aquirhabdus sp. (assembly GCA_030150135.1). Taxonomy (GTDB): domain Bacteria; phylum Pseudomonadota; class Gammaproteobacteria; order Pseudomonadales; family Moraxellaceae; genus Aquirhabdus. The sequence continues at coordinate 4,164 of JASLGO010000012.1, read as the reverse complement.
CGCTCCGAGGAACAAGAAAGAGCCACTCGGACGATTCGGATCAGACAATCCCGCACGCGAACGACGTACTGCATTAGAAACAGCAATCACCGCTTCTTTCTGTCCGACGACACGTTTGTGCAGTTCTTCTTCCATATGAAGAAGTTTCTCACGTTCGCCTTGCATCATTTTGCTCACTGGAATCCCTGTTGCAGCACTCACAACTTCGGCAATTTCATTGTCCGTTACTTTGGTGCGAAGTAAGGTAAATTTACCTTGGCTTTCTTGATCTTCAGCTTTCTCTGCATTGACGATTTTCTTTTCCAGTTCTGGAATCACGCTATATTTGAGACGTGACATTTCGGCAATATCACTATCACGTTCAGCTTTAGCATAAGCCACTTTAGCTTTATCAAGCTCTTCGCGGAAACCTTGAGCGCCTTGTACTAAAGCCTTTTCAGCCTGCCAAATTTCAGTCATGTCCGCTTTTTCTTTTTCCAACTGTTCGATCTGAGCGGTCAACTGTTTTTGTTGAGCAATCGCATGATCATCATGCTTGATGACTTCAAACTCCATTTTTAGCTGAACAAGGCGACGCTCTACTTTATCAATCGCCTCAGGCTTAGAATCCATTTCCATACGTAAACGACTTGCTGCTTCATCAATCAGATCAATTGCTTTATCGGGTAGTTTTCGATCTGTGATATAGCGATGAGACATACGCGCTGCGGCAATAATCGCAGAATCTTCAATTTCGACATTATGGTGCAATTGATAGCGCTCTTTTAGACCACGCAAAATTGCAATCGTATCAGCAACTGAAGGCTCATCAACCATGACCTTTTGGAAACGACGTTCTAGTGCAGCATCTTTTTCAATATATTGACGATACTCATCTAAAGTCGTTGCGCCAACGCAATGCAACTCACCACGAGCCAACGCAGGTTTAAGCATATTTCCTGCATCCATCGCACCATCGGCCTTACCTGCGCCGACCATCGTATGCAATTCATCGATAAACAGGATCACCTGTCCTTCCTGCTTCGCCAGATCACTCAATACCGCTTTCAGACGTTCTTCGAACTCGCCACGGAATTTTGCACCAGCAATCAATGCACCCAAGTCCAAAGACAACACTTTTTTGTTTTTTAGACCTTCAGGCACTTCGCCATTGACGATGCGCTGCGCCAGCCCTTCCACAATCGCAGTTTTACCCACACCTGGCTCACCAATCAGCACAGGATTATTTTTAGTACGGCGAGCCAATACCTGGATCGTGCGACGAATTTCATCATCACGTCCAATCACAGGATCGAGTTTGCCTGTTAACGCCCGTTCGGTCAGGTCAATCGTGTATTTAGACAAGGCTTCACGTTGATCTTCAGCGTTATTACTATTCACTTTTGTATCCCCCCGAACTTGTTCAATCACGGTACGCAGGCGTTTGGCATCACTGCCCGACGCTTCAATAATTTTCTTGGTTTCAGATTGCTCTGCAAGCGCAAGAAGAGCCCACTCACTCGCAATATAATCATCACCAGCTTTCTGGGCATAACTATCCGCCAGATTCAAAATACGAACCGCTTGCGGTGTTAAATTAATATCACCATTTGGGTTCGCAAGCTTCGGTGCATCTGCAATCGCTTTATTCAAGCGAGTTTGCAGGGTTTGCATATTTGCACCCGCTTGCTGGAGCAAACTCACATTTGCAGGCTCGTTCAAAAGACTTGCTAACACATGTATCGGCTCAATTCCTGTATGGTCATGACCAGCAGCCAGAGATTGAGCATTAGATAAAGCTTGTTGTAATCGATCAGTAAATTTTTCAAAACGCATATGATTTCCTCATTTATCAATCGCGCTTCCATGAGTGGAATACGCACTCGTTTTATTTGAGATAGAATATAAATGCGTAGTACAGTCCACTTTTTCAAGCATACATTTATAAAAAAAGCAAACTTTATGCAAAAAAAAGAGCCTTCGCGGCTCTAGTCATTCCTATCATCTAAGGTTTATATGATTCCTTTTGACAATCTCTAGTCACATACCTCGTCCTTTTTTTCTTGTTAGCATTATTATAAATTCTATCGTAAACTCATGACATAATGATTTTTTTCAACATCTGACTGACTCGAATGACTTTCAGTCTGACTTAATTTTGACGTCATTTGCGAACCCGCTGAAGCGAGGGAACTTCCGATCGAACGCAATAAGGAAACTGAGTTTGAGGACATAGAAGAAGCTGCTTCTGCCGATGCTTTCGCTTCAGACTCTTTCGTTTGGTGAGCAACCTCAACTGGGCTTTGTACAATCGGAACAATGGATGCATAAGCTTCATCACCATGCCCCAACCGACCAAACTTAGACCGAAGAACCAATGACAACATAATTAGTTCATCGTTCTCGATATCACTATCATCAAACTCCTCTGCAATATCGAGCATCTGAGTTTGATACTCCAAATCCATCAAAAACCGTTCAATTTGTACAGACTGATTGTGCATTTTGCGCATCAACAACTTGAAGCGCCCAAGCTCTTGCAATTGATCGCGACTTAACATTAATTTTCTCCCTTATATTTTGTGAAACATGAGACATAAGACTCTAAATTTAAAATCTAAAGATCTTATTGGTCAGACATATACTATTAAGCAATTCGCATACCAATTAATTTTTTATATTTAAAATCAAATAAATAAGAATAAATTAGATAAAAATTAAAACACTAGCTGAACCCAATTGGCTCATCCAAAAACAAAAAAAGAACCATAATGGTTCTTTTTTCGCATGAGTCTTAAATGGCTTCTGATTATTATTAGATCAACAGCATATTCTTTATTTACAAACCAATTCGATAATTGATGACTCAGACTCTCACACCATCCTTGATGCTCACGCCGCCTGCCCAAAACTCGAACTTAACGCAGACGCTAATTCTAAAAGCTCATCATTGGTGTTATCACTAATTTTAGCAGCAAGTGCCAACATCTGATTTTGGTATTCAATATCTTGCAGGAAACGTTCAATTTTGACAGATTGCTTATGTACTTTACGCATCAAAAATGTGAACCGTCCTAATTTGTGCATCTGGTCATTTGTTAACATGGCGAGTCTTCCTTAAAATCCAACAATGCTTTAATCCATGCTCTACAAAGGAGCAATTTGCATACCAGATCTCATATTTAAGAAGTTAACTCTTATTAACAAATCCAAATCCTGCCTTACGCAACATAAAATGTGATGCAAGTCTCAAACTGTCAACCTTGAAATTTGTAGCTTTTTTGAATAAATCAAACGCATTTTTCACAAACTCCCTTATCATTTCTCTTATGTTTCAAATCATGTATTTTGTCATTTCTGCTGGAGTTTGCCGTGCATTCTAGTCTTTTGCGTGCTTCGTGTACTGCCCTATTTTTTAGTACATTGACGCTTTTTGTCACCATCTGTCACGCTGCATTACCACAGGATTCGAGACATGCGGGAGGCATTGCGGTTATTGAGGTTGCACCTGATAGCAAGGTTGCCAGCTTAGAGGGAAATCCTATCGCACTCGTCATCGAAAATAGCAAAACCTACGCGATTGTCGGGATACCTATTTCTGCAACAACAGGCACACACACGCTCACAACAGATCATGGAAATATTGATTTTGATGTCGCTGATTACGCTTATCCTGAACAACACATCACGTTAAAAGACACGAGTAAAGTCAATCCTGATCCTGAGCAATTAGCTCGCTATCAACGCGAAGCTGTAGAACAAAATAATATCTACAAAAGCTTTACACCGATCCAAACGACCAGTTTCCCAAATTTCATTTGGCCAGCACATGGTCGTATTTCCAGTCCATTTGGATTCAAACGCTTCTTCAACGAAGAACCGCGTGCGCCTCATGCGGGTATCGATATTGCTGCTGGGCTTGGGACTGTCGCGCATGCACCAGCCGCGGGTGTCGTTGTACAAACAGGAGATTACTTCTTTAACGGACAAACTGTGATGATCGACCACGGTCAAGGCATCATCTCAATGCTCTGCCATCTCAGCCGTATTGATGTGAAAATCGGACAAACCGTTGCCCAAGATGATCCAATCGGCTTGGTCGGAATGACAGGACGTGCGACGGGACCGCATTTACACTTTGGTGTGAGTTTAAACAATACGCGAGTTGACCCGATGCTTGTACTT
>JASLGO010000154.1 GCA_030150135.1 Aquirhabdus sp. | reverse complement strand
GGATGTAATGGATGTGTTGGCGCAGGAGTTCTCGATTTTTCATGTGGCGATTCAATGTGAAGAACATCGATGTGCGATGAGTCGTCCAGAGATAGAGCATTATCAAGAAGCGGAAGTATCTGCACATGACTATTCACATACCAAAAAAACACATCTTTCTTTATCAGATCAAGATGATTGAGTTGCTACTTTCTACGCAAACTCATGAAATATCTCGTGCTAACAATCCATAGTGTTTTAAGCCGCGTAAACTTGCGTTTAGGTGCTCTTGGGCTTGAATGGAGATTTCTTGGAGGTTGGTAATAGGCTTGCCTTCTTTGCTCAAAGTTAATTGCCCTAATGCTACAGATTGCATGAGATGTGCATGTAGCTGGGACTGATTATGCTGACCGTCAAGTAGTGGCCAAATTATCTTTTCTACAATATTAAGTTTTATGGCTTCGTGCCAAGCGTTGGTTACGATGTCATCATGAAGCAAGATGTCGCAAGCAGTTTTGTCGCGTGTAGGATAATTAGAAACTGTCGTGGCGAGTTTTATGGTATGGCTACGTACGCGCACCGCTCCCTTAATGATCATACTTTCGATGAATAGAGTCACTGTATCTAAGCACGTTTCAAGATTTTCTGGTTGTTCTGTACGCTGTGTTTGTTGATGGACGAGCTGTGCAAGCTCTGCGATTTGCAGAGTGGAAGGATATTGTTCATTCAATATTTGTGCTGAGATCATGGCAATAGGGTGTGTAATTTGAATCTCAGTGTTATTCAATGTTGTGAATTTTAATGGTTCGTGATTGCTAGTCGAGGTTCGAGAAGTAAATATACCTGCGTAATGAAGTTTTTGTAGTTGAGTATTGATCAATTGATAATTAATTTCAGATGCTCGATCCGTTTTAAGTAGAATTGTTTGTCGAAAAGATCGACCTGTTAAAAAATCTAGATACTGTTCAACGGCGATCTGGCTGCCATTGCATTCACGTAAAAGAGGTTCAATGATTTCTGGAGCAAAGTTAGTAAAAAACATTCCAGGTAAATGACTTTCGGCAAGGTAATACAAGCCATTGTGTTGGGCACGCGTAACAAATTCATGGAAGTAGCAAGGATCATTATGGTTTTCAAGAAATTCATGAATCACATGCGAATCTTGGGCATTTTTGATTAAGGGCAAAGTTTCATCAATATTTTTCTTTGTGATGCCGTCTGGATCGGATTTGTCATGCAAGAAGTTGATCATGCCGCGAGCATAGCGAAGTTTTTCTTGTGGAGTTTTGCCGCGCGAACCTTGAAATAACATTGCGTCACGAATTACTTCACGATATTTCCAACCAGGATAAGTATTGTAACTTATATATACTAAGCCATTTTTAGATAAGTTCATGTTGCATAAGTGGAGCAATGCTGCCTTCACCTCATCAGGAATCCAACTGTAGACTCCGTGAGCAATAATGTAATCGAAAGTTCCGAATTCTGGGGTGATATGCGACAAATCCATTGCATGGAGTGAGATGTTATTCAGTCCTAGCTGATTGATTGAATTCTGGCCTTTTGCAATTTGGACTTCTGAAAGATCGACACCCGTGAATTGAGCGTACGGTAATCGGAGTGCCATTGGGATAATATTTCCACCTGTAGCGCAGCCAATTTCTAAGATACGAGCATTTTCAATCGGTACGGATTGCACATTAAATAATGTTGCAATTGCGGACAGGTATTCGGGTACAGTTTGCTGAAATGGGTATGAATAATAAGGTGTTTCATTATAAGTAGCTGATAATTGTTCATTCAATGTAGCGGACATTATGGATTCCCTGTTGCGTATTTTAATGAGTTCTATTTGACCTGTTTGGATTAAAAATTATGTTGTTGCAACCATTTGCTGTGCTAGAGCTGATAAAGAGTCAGAAAGAGGATACATGTGTTGATATTGCAAAATTTGTTTCCCGATTAGATTTAGTCGTTGTGTAAAGTTGAGGAAACTATTTGGAACAATTAGCGGTTGATTCCATGCCGGAATATCTCGACGTTGAAACTCAAATGCGCAGCTGATACGAGGTTGTCCTGTTGCACGTTTATTGGAACGAGCCCCCCAATGTAAAACTGCTTGATTCCAGATGAGAAATTCGTTTGGATTTGCTGGCAAGGCGCGAATACTGGAGTAGTCAATTTTCCAATTTTTGTCATCAGGTGTGCCATAAACTGGATCACGATCTGCGGGTAGTATGTACATACAGCCATTGAGTGGAGTGGCTGGAGTGAGGGGGATCCAAGCGGTGAGACTACTTGGAGTGCTATCTGCATGTAAGGATTGATATCCCTTATCTCGATGAGGATTCCATCCCGCTTCAGCAAGTGCTGGATCAATATACCAAGCCCAGAAATCAGGTAGCATCCAATATTGCTCACCTAATAAGCACGATATGATAGAAGAAAGTTGATACGCAAATTGCCAGATTTCGTCATATAAAAATATAAAAACAGGAGGGAAGCCTTGCATTCGGAGTTTTTGGATTGTAATGACGATGGGTGTTAAAGGTGTATGCCATGTTCCGATATTGCCATGAAAGTAACCTTCTTGTTTGATGAGCTGATTTAAATATAAATGTTGCTCTTCAGGAATGATTGGTGTGGGGACATGAGGGTAATCTGGATGCGCAATATGCAAAGAGGGCGCAAAATCTTGCCAAAACTGCGCTGAAAGCAGACTTTCTAGTTGAAGTTTTGTGCCTGATTCTATTGCGAGCATACGTGATCTCTAATCATTAATACATGTGATGAACTGTAACATTCTCTAAGGTGGAAAAATGCGTCGATTGGCGCTGTTTATGATAAAAATAATTCCAACTAGCAATTTCCCGATCCTTTCGCTATAATCCGCCACCTGCTGTAGTGATGCACGGCAGAGGCTTTATTTGAGCATCCTAATCTTATGCATCTCGGAGAAGAAACATGGCATTAACAAACGCTGATCGCGCAGAAATTATCGCAAAATTTGCACGTGCAGAAAACGATACAGGTTCACCAGAAGTTCAAGTTGCATTGTTGTCTGCAACGATCAATGACTTACAGGGTCACTTCAAAGCACACAAGCATGACCATCACAGCCGTCGTGGTTTGATTCGCATGGTTAACCAACGTCGTAAATTGCTTGATTACCTCAAAGGCAAAAATTTTGACCGTTATCAAGCACTCATCACCACATTAGGTCTACGTCGCTAAGATCGCGATTGGTCGCTAAACGTGATAAATATGATTGAATGTTGATTGAAGAAGGGAGCAAATGCTCCCTTTTTTGCTATTTGAATGAAATGTTTGAAGTCGTTGTTGATTGATTTTGACGATGTGTTCATTGATTTTTGTATGAGAGTGATGCAAAGAACTGCGGAATAGTTGTTGAGTTCAGGTTGTTAAGTGTGGTTTCATCGTTCGGCGTATTATCTGCGCATAGAATGCTCGGCTAAGGTTTGATGCTTTAGCTAAAAAAGTTGGTGTACGTGTGGAGAGGCTTCTAACTACGAATGTTTGTCAAAAAAATGAGTCAATGAACATTTAAGACAGTCGTCGTTAGGGGCTTCCACATGAATATTGGTGTTTAAAAAAACGAAGGTTTAAAAAGGAATAATTGTATGTCGATGTTTAATGTAGTCCGTAAAGAAGTTCAATTTGGTCGTCATCAGGTGGTATTGGAAACAGGTCGTATTGCGCGTCAAGCACATTCTGTATTCGT
>JASLGO010000137.1 GCA_030150135.1 Aquirhabdus sp. | reverse complement strand
AAAAAATAGTAATTTAGTGTGTTAAAGCAACATTCGCTTACGAGCAAGCAATATAGAGGTCTTGGTTGCGAGGGCAGTATCAGTCTACAATTGCGCGTCTATATGCGCTGAATTGGAAAAAAGTACATGATGTCGTCGTTTTTGTTGCCTGTGCAAGTGAGCACCGATGTAAAGCTTGCAGAGCGTGATTGCGTTTTACCGCGTCCAATGTTTCAGCGTTATGCGTCACATGCGCCACATGCATTGATCGTTGCGATTGCAGCAATTATGGCAGGATGTAGCTCTACGCCTGTGCAAACTAATAATCATGTTGTTCATGGCAAAAAAATAGGCTCGTCGCAAAAAAGTAAAGTTGTTCAAGACGATTTAGATTTAGAAAGCGCGGACTCTATGGAGGAGTTGCTTCAAGCGACAGATATGGATGCGGTAGAAGGTGATCGCTTAGCAGTATTGCGCTACGGTAATCTTTGGAAGCGTATACCAGTTGGTTTTCGTATGAATCTGGATGTTGATAATCCTCGCATCAGCGCACAACGAAACTGGTTTGTGAGCCGCCAACCGTATATTGATCGCTTGTCTGCACGGGCAAGTCGCTATATTTATTACACCGTCACTGAGGCGGAACGTCGCGGTATTCCAACTGAATTGGCGTTATTACCTGTTATTGAAAGCTCGTATGATCCCTTTGCAAGCAGTAATGCTTCTGCGGCAGGGATGTGGCAATTTATTCCAAGTACGGGTCGTTTGTATGGCTTACGTCAAGATCAGTATTATGATGGTCGTCGTGATGTGATGGAATCAACGCGTGCAGCGTATGATTTTTTAACGGGTCTGTACAATCAATTTGGTTCATGGGAATTAGCACTTGCAGCGTATAACGCGGGTGGTGGTCGTATCCAACAAGCAATTAATCGTAATATTGCCCAAGGCTTACCAACGGATTATTGGTCATTAAAATTACCGCAAGAAACCATGAATTATGTCCCACGTTTTATTGCCGTGGCACAGATTATCAAAAATCCAGAAATGTATGGTGTTCAGCTTCCGAGAATTGCTAATCGTCCACACTTCCGCACCGTAAACATGTCTGGACCTGTTGATCTGGAGCAAGTTGTACGTGCTACAGGCTTATCCAGTAAAGAAGTTTTGGAGTTGAATCCTGCATTTTTGCAAGGTGTGACTGCGCCAGTTGCGCCGTTTCGTATCTTAATTCCTAATACGTTAGCGATGTCTGTAGACAGTAAGCTCAAAGCTTTGCCTCTCGTAGATTCCAGCCGCTTTGGCTATACGAGTGGTAATGGCGGATATTTGGCGATGAATAGTCAGCCAATCACCCAAACGATTACGCAGACAATCACACGTTCAGGTGGAGGCGATACGACTTCGCGAGCGGCTGCGATCATGGGTTCTACAACTTCAGGAAGCACTAGCACGAGTAATAGCGGCAGCATTTCCCAATCCATTACTGTTCGTAATAGTCAAAGTATCCCGACAGATGCGAATGCTTTAGCTGCAATGGCGAATCAAGCGGTCGTTCCATCACAGGCAAAAATAGCCAAAGCTGTAGCGAATATTGATTCAGGTGTTAGCTCTACGGCAAGTGTAGCTTCAGTTGCTGTTGCGGCAGTACAGCCAGTCATGACGAAATCTACGGCAACAACAATGAGTATCACTACTCGTCCTACGGCACCAGTATTGAGTAGTACAACTAATCCAAATATTGCGGCGCCGACCACACCAGTCACTCAATCTCCAATCGTTGTCGCACCAGCACAGTCACCTAATATCACACCAGTATTAGCAATGACCATTGATCAAAAAAGTTCAACAAATTCCTCAGCAACTCCAGTATTAACCTCAACAGAAAAGACAGCGGTGGTTTCAGAGATTAAATCGATTGCACCTGCTGACACAGTCGTAACAGATCCTTTGGATGGCAAGATTCCTCTCACTGCAATTCAGACCCAGCAAACTGTTTTGGATAAACAAGGTCAGACAAAAGAATTAAGTTACGAGCAGCCATACCTTAAAACTCCAACTTCTTTAGATATCAAAGAGCATAAATTGCTTCCAGCCGAAACTAAAATTGTTGCGGATGTGAAAGAACCCGCTAAACCAAAAGGCATTCGTACAATTTATACTGTAAAAGCAGGCGATACACTGAATAGTGTGGCGACTAAAGCCGGTTTGAACTGGCGCGAAATCGCAAAATGGAATCAGATGGATGCCAACGCAACTCTGATTACAGGAACGCCGCTGTATTTGTATGGTGCGAAAAAAATTGTTGAAGCTGCACCAACGACTTATGTCGTGCAAGCAGGTGATACGCTGACCGATGTTGCTGCTCAATTCAATTTAACAACTCGTCAACTTGCTGATCGCAACGATCTTAAGGTGACTAGCAATCTGATCAAAGGTGCGCGGTTAAATTTGGTTGAGCGTGATGACAATGCCGCGTCAAACAAGGATAAAGATTCAAATAGCAAAACGGATGATAAGTCGAATAATCAGACGAATGTCCCAACGGACGATTACAAAATCAAACGCGGTGACACGTTAGCCAAGATTGCAGCACGTTATAAATTAAGTGTTTCCGATTTGGCGAAACTCAATGGCGTTCCAGCAAATCTTGAAGTACAAGCGGGGGATACAATAAGCGTTCCTGCGGCGGAAAAATCGACGAAACATAGTAGCGCTAAGGAAGAACAGGTGAATGACGCCAGCTCTAAAAAGATCGCAACCAAAGATTATACGGTAAGGTCTGGAGAGACATTAGCTCGTATTGCGGCAAAACATGGTTTGACGGTGGTGGCTTTGGCTGATTTAAATAGTATTCCGTCAGATACCCGTATTCAGGCGGGTGATACGATCACCGTACCTGAAGTCGAAAAATCTACGAAGAAAAAAGGGCATCGCCAATCATGATTTCTGATGTCCATGGATGGACACTATGAAATTAATCATATTTGCAGCAGTGCAGACATTGATGATGACGTCTGTATTTGCTGCACCAATCACATCAAATATGCTGACTTTAGATGATCGAATATCATCATCTAATTCATTATCACATTTGCCTTACAGCAATCCAAATGCGCCGAAAGGCGGAGAGTTTTCAACATTTGAGTTGGGAACTTTCGATAGTTTAAATCCACTGATTAATACAGGCACGGCTGTAAACGGTACAGCGTATCTCTTTGATTCTCTGCTGAGTTCATCTTTAAATGAACCTTCAGTGAGTTATGGTTTATTAGCAGACCAAATTACGCGTGATCCAAGTGACTCGTCGTGGATTATTTTTCATATTAATCCCAAAGCCTATTTTTCTAATCATCAGCCTGTGACCGCTGACGATGTGGTTTTTACATTTCATACAATCTTGACTAAAGGGTCGCCTGGATTAAGGTTGTATTATTCCAATATTCAAAAAATAACCGCACTTGATCGCCAGACTGTACGGTTTGATTTTAAAAAGACTTCTACTTTAGGCACATCATCCAAAACTAATCTCAAACTCGCTTTAGCCGTTGGGCAGATGTCTATTTTTTCTCGTCAGGATTGGCAACATCGTGCATTTGATCAAGTTTCTATGATTGCACCTGTCGGTAGTGGACCTTATTTACTCGAAAAAATAGATTCAGGTCGAAGCATTACTTATAAACGCAATCCAGATTATTGGGCGCGTGATTTGATGGTCAATCGTGGAAAATATAACTTCGATCGCATCAAATATGTTTATTATCGTGATCCTGAAGTGGCGTTTCAGGGATTTAAGATGGGGCAATATACATTTAGAGCTGAAAAAACATCTCAAAATAGTATAAAAAATAATAATTTTCAGGCGCTCAAACAAGGATTGGTGATCAAGGAAACGATACCAAATAGAAACCCGATTACGATGAGTGGACTGGTTTTTAATCTGCGTCAGGATAAATTCAACGATCGTCGTGTGCGTAAAGCATTGACTGAAGCTTTTGATTTTGAATGGTTAAATAAAGTATTGCTAAATCAAAAATATACACGATTACAGAGTTATTTTTTTAATAGCGAATTAGAGGCAAAAGGAACGCCTTCGATTGAAGAAATGGCCTATTTAAAGCCTTTATTACCTCAATTTTCGCCAGATGAACAAGATGAAATTTTGCATGTTTGGTCTGCGCCCATGAGTCGTGGTGATGGGTTTAATCGTGACAATTTATTGAAAGCACGTCGGCTTTTATTAGACGCAGGTGATCGCTATATCAATGGTCAGTTGGTTGATGCACATGGCAAGATCCATTCGATTGAGATCTTATGCAAAGATGCAAATTTACAGCGCACATTATTACCTTATATCCGTAATCTCAAACGTTTAGGCGTGAATGCAACGATTCGTTTAGTTGATACGCCGCAATATATTGAACGTGTTCGTCGCTTTGATTACGACATGATCGTCGATGAGTTTCCTCAGACGCTATCACCTAGTCATGAACAAATGGGATATTGGGGGAGTCAATCTGCGGATGAACAAGGTGGATTAAACACAGCAGGAATTAAAAATCCAGCGATAGATCAGATTTTGAACATGCTGGGAAGTGCGCAGAATCGAGAGTCAGTCATTCATATTACGCACGTTTTAGATCGTGTATTGCGCGCGGAATATTATATGGTTCCACTCTATGGACTAGTTGGAAATCGAGTGATCTATTGGAACCAATATCGTCATCCAAGTATCACGCCAAACTATGATTTGGGATTGGATTATTGGTGGATTGATTCATCGAATGCGCAGCAGATTCATCAATATATAGGTCATCAATAATATGCTGACTTATATCATAAAAAGATTAATTTTAATTATCCCAACTTTATTTTTGATTCTCTTAGTCAATTTTATTGTCATTCAAATTGCGCCGGGCGGACCCGTTGAGCAAGCAATTGAACAAGCCAAATATAGTGGTATTCGTGAATTAGGCAGTGTGGGCGGTTTAGATATTCAAACTGATCATAAAAACTCATTTTATGAAGGGGCGCGTGGACTTTCGCCAGAAATGCTGACTCAAATCAAAAAACAATATGGGTTTGATCATTCTGCATCAGAGCGCTTTTGGATGATGCTGAACAATTACGTCCATCTTGACTTTGGAGTGAGTTTTTTTAAAGGAAAATCAGTCCTTGAGCTCATGAAAGAAAGGTTACCTGTAACGCTATCATTGGGTTTATGGGGAACTTTATTGATCTATCTAATTTCCATTCCTCTTGGAATTCAAAAAGCAGTACAGCATGGCGATCACTTTGATCGTTGGACAGCTTTTTTACTGGTTGCAGGTTATGCCATTCCTGTATTTATTTTTGCAATTTTATTGATGGTATTTTTTGCAGGTGGTTCATTTCTTAAATGGTTTCCCTTACAAGGATTGGTTTCAGATCATTTTGATGAACTCAGTTTTTTTGGAAAAATCAAAGATTATCTGTGGCATATGACTTTGCCTTTAGTTGCCATGACGGTCGGTGGCTTTGCTAAACTCACGTATCTCACGAAATTTTCATTTTTAGAAGAGCTGCATAAACCGTATGTGCTGGGTGCGCAGGCTAGAGGATTGACGACAAATCGCATACTTTATCGACATGTGTTTAAAAATGCGATTTTGGCGGTGATTGCGGGTTTACCTGATGCCTTGTTGGCTGTTTTTTTGGTTGGTAATTTTCTGATTGAAATTGTTTTTAATCTGAATGGTATTGGGTTGTTAGGTTTTGAGGCGATTCAACAGCGCGATTATCCTGTGATTTTCGGGACTCTGTTTTTATATACTTTGGTCGGTATGTTACTGCGTTTAATGAGCGATATTTTATATCGTTTGATTGATCCTCGTTTAGATTTTGAACGGCGATAAGCAATATGAGATTCTTTTCTTTCAGTCCTTTGATGCAAATGCGTTTGCGTCGATTTAAAAGAAACCGAATGGGTTATGTGTCGTTTTGGATTTTTATCGTTATTTTGACGTTGTCGTTATTATCTAATTTTATTGCCAATGATAAACCGCTGCTATTGAGCTATAAAGGTCATCTCTACAGCCCAGTTCTTTATCAATATTCCGAACAGGAATTTGGCGGTATTTTTGAAACGGAAGCGAACTATAGAGATCCTGTGGTTCAGCATTTGATTGAACAACAAGGTTGGATGTTATGGCCGATCATTCGTTTTGCGGATCAAACGCCAAATCTTGCATTGGCTGTTGTTGCGCCTGCGCCGCCATCCATGCAGAACTGGTTGGGAACGGATGATCAGGGACGTGATGTTTTAGCACGAATTTTATATAGCCTGCGTGTTTCGATTTTATTTGGTTTTGGTTTAACGATTGCAGGATCGGTGATCGGTATTTTAATTGGCGCAATCCAAGGCTATTACGGAGGTTGGATTGATCTGATTGGTCAGCGATTATTTGAAGTATGGGGCGGTATGCCTCAGCTTTTCATCACAATGATTTTGGTGAGTTTTTTTTCACCGAGTATTTATTGGTTATTTTTAATCATGTTGTTATTTGGCTGGATGAGTTTGGTCAGTATCGTGCGTGCAGAGTTCTTGCGCGCGAGAAATCTGGATTATGTGCGGGCTGCGCAGGCGTTAGGTGTGGGACATGTTCAGATTATCGTGAGACATATTTTGCCAAACGCGCTCAGTTCTAGCTTGTCGCAGATTCCATTTATTCTGACGGCTAATATTACAGCATTATCAACACTAGATTTTTTAGGTTATGGTCTACCACCTGGTTCAGCTTCGTTGGGTGAGTTGATTATTCAAGCTAAAAATAATTTAGATGCACCGTGGTTGGCATTGTCTGCTTTTTTTACGTTGTCGATTCTGTTGTCTGTATTGGTATTTATTGGAGAAGCGGCGCGAGATGCCTTTGATCCAAGACTGTAATTGACATAAATCGTATCGTTTGCGTATTTTTGCAAATGACGGGTTATGCTTTGGAAAGTAAGAGTGAAAAAATCTGTTAGGATTCATTCAACTGTTATGATTGATGGCTATTTCTATAAATAAGACTCAGGTCACTGAGCTTGTCGAAGTGAGGAGAGTCTCACCGTACATTTCGACAAGCTCAATGTACTATTGAGGTAATTATTGATTTAGATGGCTAATTTTCTGAATTTAAAGATACTTTTAATCAAAAAGAGAGTGGCTATGCTATTACAAGGTAAACGTTTTCTCGTGACTGGAATTGCCAGTAAATTATCCATTGCTTATGGTATCGCTCAAGCTCTACATCGTGAGGGAGCAGAGTTAGCATTTACATACCCAAATGAAAAATTAAAAAAACGGGTTGATGAATTTGCGGCTTCTTTTGGTTCGACCTTAGTATTTCCATGTGATGTTGCCGTTGATGCAGAGATTGAGCAGACTTTTGTTGATCTTGCGAAGCATTGGGATGGTTTGGACGGCGTGGTTCATGCCATTGGTTTTGCACCTGCGGATCAACTGGAAGGTGATTTCACGACTGTGACGAATCGCGAAGGTTTCCGTATTGCGCATGATATTAGTGCGTATAGTTTTGTGGCGATGGCTCGCGCAGCACGTCCGTTATTGGCTGCACGTCAAGGTTGTTTGCTGACACTCACTTATCAAGGTAGTGAGCGCGTATTGCCAAATTACAATGTCATGGGTTTAGCAAAAGCATCTCTCGAAGCCAGTGTGCGCTATCTCGCAACCAGTTTGGGTGCAGAAGGGATTCGTGTCAACGGTATCTCAGCAGGTCCGATACGTACTCTCGCGGCGAGTGGAATCAAGAGTTTCCGCAAAATGCTGGATGTCAACGCGCAAGTTGCGCCATTGCAACGCAATGTCACGATTGAAGAAGTCGGTAATGCGGCATTGTTTTTGTGTTCACCATGGGCATCAGCGATTACTGGCGAGATTCTTTATGTGGATGGCGGCTTCAATACGGTTGCAATGAGTGAACGTATGTTAGCGGCTGAATAATGGGCCAGTAAGGTTTTATTTGTATTTCATAGAAGCCAGATTTTGGTTATGGAGTCTGGCTTTTATTATTTTTAATCTGAAAAACTGATTTATAGATTAAAAATAATAAATAAAACTTATAACATGTATTAAATTTTTCTGTTTCGCTTCTGGGGTGGATATTCGTTAAAATAGTCCTATATCAGCACGTCTAAAGCAGTACTGAAATTTCTGTTTTGTTTCTTGGGGTTAATCGTATGACGAATCGGTTTGAAAATGAATATGTCACGGCGAATTATCGTTATATTTCTGCGTATAATGAACTCAATGCTCGTACGTCACAACGCCAGCAAGGTTTAACGATTTTTATCAGTTTCTTTGTGGGTTTGTTGGCAGCGTTGATTGCATCTCATGGCGCAACGGGGTTAAGTAATGCGCATATTGAGTGGATTCTATTGGGTTTTCCTGTTGCGTCGGCAAGTTTTGCTTTTTTGAATTATAAGTACGAATTGATTATTACCAATATTCGTGCGTATTTATCTAAAGTTGAACAGTTGGGCAATGCGCATGTGATATTACCAAGCTATAACTCAGATCAAGAGTGGGTTGCCAATTCTGATCGCGCACGTCGTTTCCATGATTATGCCTGTGCAGTGCTGATTATTGCGTGTAATAGTATTGGTCTGTCTGCTTTTTATGTTTTATATCCAGAACGCTTTGCATTATCAGGTTGGGTTATTACTGTTGTTGGTTGCGTTGCGGTTTTGTCTGCGACAATGCACTGGATGTTGCCAAGTTTCAGCGTTGTAAAGCGAAAGCGAGTGATTTAATTATATCCAAGTAGTTCTATGTCATTGATGATCATTAAAATATAATGATTTTAATTGTGATCTAAATTTCTATAATCGCAATTTTGTGTAAAAATACTGTCATCATTTTTTTATAAGATATAACAGTATATTTTTCAAAAATATTTTACGAATAGAAAGTCGTTAAATCTGTGTGAGGCTGTGGCTATGTTCCAATTTCTTGACCCACGGCGGACAAATTTCACCTTTACGGTATCTGCTCCTAATCGTTGGGATTGGGTACTACTGCCTATTGTTTTAGCGATCATTGTGTCCATTGCTTTTGGCGCAAGTGGGATGAGCCACCCTTTTGTCGTGGGTGAGACTTTGCCGATTTCGTTAGATCCAATCTATTTACCTTATTATTTATTGCGTACAACTTTACGCATGTTTATTGCGCTGGCTTTTTCGTTACTTTTTGCGTTTGTGTTTGCAGCGATTGCAGCAAAATATAGAACAGCCGAGAAGGCCATTATTCCGATGCTAGATATTCTGCAGTCGGTACCGATTTTAGGATTTCAGGCGATTGCAATTGCGCCTTTTATTGCGCTGTTTCCAGGTAATTTATTGGGTGCAGAATGTGCTGCCATTTTTGCGATTTTTACATCGCAAGTCTGGAATATGGCATTCAGCCTATATCAATCCATGAAAACAGTGCCTCCTGAGCTACACGAAGCTTCTCGTGTTTTTCAGTTGTCAGGATGGCAGCGGTTTTGGCGATTAGAACTTCCTTTTGCCATGCCAGGTCTGTTGTGGAATATGATGATGTCCATGTCAGGTGGCTGGTTTTTTCTCGTGGCCGCTGAGGCAATTTCTGTTGCAGGACACGATATCAAGTTACCAGGAATTGGGTCTTACATCGCTGTAGCGATTGATGCGCGTGATGTTCATGCGATTGCTTGGGCAATCGGTGCCATGCTTGCTGGGATTATTTTATACGATCAATTCTTCTTTCGTCCTTTACTGGCTTGGGCTGACAAATTTCGTTTTGAGGAATCTCAAGGCGAAAGCAACCAGCATTCATGGTTATTAAACTGGATGCGTCGTAGCCGTTGGGTGAGTGCGTTGACGGATGCTTTTTGGGCACAAATGAGTAAAGCGCTAGGTTGGTTTGCTCAGAAATATGATGGGACTTCAATTCAGGCACGTCCAAAAGAGATGAATCCTTTATGGTCGCGGGTGTGGGATGCTGTCATATTGCTCATTATTATTGGTGCAATTTATCGCCTGACTGTGTTTGTGCTGAGTGAGGTCGGTTGGGCAGAAGTGGCGCATGTTGCAGGATTAGGGTTTGTGACCTTGATTCGTGTGATGGTGTTGATTGCATTAGCTTCTGTGGTTTGGGTTCCGATCGCAGTATGGATTGGCTTGCGTCCTGAATATTCTCAGCGTGTACAAGCTGTTGCTCAATTTTTGGCAGCATTCCCTGTGAATTTGCTCTTTCCTTTGGTTGTGTTTGTTCTGGTTGCATTACAACTGAGTCCTAGCATTTGGTTGAGCCCTCTGATTATTTTTGGAACGCAGTGGTACATTATTTTTAATGTGATTGCTGGCGCATCTTCTATTCCAACAGAATTACGTTTGGCAGCTGATAATTTGGGATTAAAAGGCTGGCTGAAGTGGAAGCGGTTCTATCTACCCGCTATTTTTCCGAGTTATATCACGGGTGCTATTACCGCAAGTGGCGGTTCGTGGAACGCGAGTATTGTTGCCGAGTATGTGACTTGGGGTAAAACACATTTGGTTGCTGTGGGATTAGGTAGCTATATTAAGCAAATGACTGATGCTGGTGATTTTCCTCGAATCGCATTAGGGATTGGTGTGATGTGTGTGTTTGTGACGATCTTAAATCGATTCTTTTGGCGCAAATTGTATTTGCTTGCTGAAAATCGTAGTCGTTAAAGAACAGTTTTTATAAGAGCAATCATGATGAGCCGAAATATATTAATTAATCTCGAAAACGTCGCAAAATCATTCGAATTGACGGATGGTACAGCGCGTATGGTTTTGGAGAATGTCGACTTCAAATTACATGAAGGCGAGATCGTTGCGTTACTGGGCAAATCAGGTTCAGGCAAATCAACTCTACTTCGAATTATGGCAGGCCTGATTCCAACGGATAATGGACGTGCAACCTATCGTGGAAATCCTATTTATGCACCTGCGTCAGGTGTAGCCATGGTATTTCAGTCATTTGCCTTATTTCCATGGCTAACTGTTCAGCAAAATGTTGAATTGGGGCTTGAAGCGCAAGGCGTGCCGAGTGACGAACGAGAAAGTCGAGCAGATGAGGTGCTTGAGTTGATTGGTCTGGCTGGGTTCGGTGGTGCTTTGCCGCGTGAGCTTTCTGGCGGTATGAAACAACGTGTAGGTATTGCGCGCGCGCTCGTGACGCGTCCTGACGTGTTGCTGATGGATGAAGCGTTTTCTGCGCTGGATGTTCTGACAGGTGAAACACTACGTGACGACATGTTGGAATTATGGGATGGTGATCAGATTCCAACTAAAGGCATTTTGATTGTTTCACATAATATCGAAGAAGCAGTCATGATGGCGGATCGGATTTTGATTTTGTCTAGCGATCCAGGACGTGTGCGCTGTGAGATAGATATCAAACTTCCGCGCCCACGAGATGCAGCTTCAACTGAGGTGCGTGCTTTGATTGATGAGGTTTATGGATTGATGACTATGAAACCTGTTCAGGGAGTTAGCGTCGGTTCAGAACCAACAGTTCATATGGGATATCGCTTGCCAGAAACTGATATTAGCCGTATTGAGGCGGTTTTGGATTTGCTGGCTGAACCACAGTTTGATGGTCGTGCAGACTTGCCGAAAATTGCCGAAGAAGCGCAGCTACCTGATGATGCATTGTTCCCAGCTTATGAAGCCTTGTCATTACTTGGTTTCGCACATATGGATGGTGGTGATATTACGATGACACCATTAGGTCGTCATTATGTCGCTGCAAATCAAACATTAAGAACAGAGATTTTTGGTCAACAATTGTTGGCACATATTCCTCTGGCAACATATATTCGTCATAACCTCGAAACAGAGTCTACAGGCGAGCTATCCGAGAAATTATTCTTAGAATTGTTGAAAGAACATTTGGATGGAGATGAAGCCGAACGTGTCTTGGAAGTTGCGATTGAATGGGGACGTTATGGTAAGGTGTTTGAATATGACTTCCATACTGGCAAGTTGAAGCTGCCTGAGAATGAAGAGGAATCTTAAGTTCTTTGTATAATTTGAATTTTGATTGGCATAATGTTGATTATGCTAATCAAAGTTGATTTGACAATGTCGCATTTAGATTTCGAAATTTTTTATAATAGCTTGTATATAATAGATGATTAGGATGATCTCTATTTAAGACGATTTGAAAAAGTCGTTTTATTTTTTTGTTGGATGGAATCGGGTATGGCTTCACAAAGTAAGCAAAAAAAGAATATTGTAAAACGTCCAACAACCATCAATTTCCAAGCCCCGAAATTAGTCACACAAACCCATAAAGTGGATCCATCCACTGCAACAGGGTATTTGCAGCAAGCGGTGCAATTGCTGGGTAAGCATCAAGCTGAGGAAGCTTATCGCCTTGCCAATCTATGTGTAATCGGAGTAGATCGCCATCAAGAGGCTATCAGAACAAATGCCAAATGGATTGGTGCTGTAGCATTGATGCAGTTGGATAGGGCAAAAGAGGCATTGGTATTATTAAAAGAAATTGAAAAAGTAATCCCTAATGATGCTGCAAACCTTGGAAATATTGGTGCAGCATTGCTGCAAACTCAAGAATATTCGGATGCGACAAAATATTTTCAGAAAGTCTTAAGTTTACAACCTCAAAATGCTGATGCTTATCATGGTTTAGGACATGCGTATTACTTCCAAGGTTTATGTGATGACTCTTATCGCGCTTATGCACAGGCGTTTGAAATAGATCCAAGTTCATTTAAAGCACTGGAAGGCATGATGTTTATGCAGTATTACCAATATCCATCTGATATGGATATGCATTTTAATAATGTCAGAACGTGCAGTGAGTTTTTTGCTGATACCGTACTCATCATGCATGGGGATCATTCATTTGATCCTCATAAAAATCTACGAATCGGTTTTGTCTCAGGAGATTTAAATACACATCCTGTGGCTTTCTTTTTAGAAAGTACCTTACAGCAGATTAAGAATGGCTTAGTTTCAAATCGTGAGCTGACTCTAATCGCTTATCACAATAGCAGTAAACAAGATGAGTATTCTCAGCGTTTAAAACCTCTATTTGATGTATGGCATCAAGTAGAGACGCTGAATGATGAATCGCTTGTTCAACAAATTCAAAATGATCACATCGATATTCTCATCGACTTATCAGGTCACACACATGGCAATCGCTTGCCTGTCTTTGCGCGAAAGCCTGCGCCTGTGCAAATCAGTTGGCTTGGTTATTGGGGTTCAACAGGTCTTTCTAGCATTGACTATGTTCTAGCTGACCCTATCTCTGTTCCAGCGAACGAAGAAAAGTGGTTTGTCGAAAAAATATGGAAATTGCCACATTTACGATATTGTTTCTCGATTCCTTCTGATGCGCGAGAGGTGGCTTCATTACCTTGTATTGAACGGCAGTACGTCACATTTGCCAGCTATCAGATTTTATCGAAGATAAACGATGGTGTGATTAAGTGTTGGTCGCAGATATTGATGGCATGTCCAAGCGCAAGGCTCCGTATCCAATCAAAAGATTTCTCACAGTCTGATGCCAGAGCTAGATTTACTCAAAGATTAAGCGCATTCGGTATTGATATCGGACGAGTCGATTTGGTTGGTGAAATGAGTCGTATTGATTATCTTGCATCGTATGCAGATGTCGATATCGTACTTGATAGTTTTCCTTATACGGGCGGAACAACGACGGTTGAGGCATTATGGATGGGTGTTCCGACACTGACACTTGCAACTGCAGGAATGTTGGGGCGGCAAGGGGAAGCGATCATGATGAATGCAGAATTATCAGATTGGATTGCCCACAACGAAGACGAATATGTGCAAAAAGCAATAAGTTGGGGTAATGCATCTTCCTCTAGACTTCAAGAACTTGCTCATTTACGGACAACATTGAGGGAACAAGTCAGACAAAGCCCAGTATTTAATCATCAGCAATTTGCTCAGGATTTTGTCAGTGCATTGTTTGAGATTTGGCAAAAAAAGTGTGAGGAAGTGAGTGTAATATCAGAAGTTTAGTTTTATTTCTTTGGGCGAATGAGTGCGAAGTTAGGTACGCGATCTGACCAATTAAAGTTATAGACTTCCTCTAATGCGGCTTCATAACTCAAACCGCCACGACTCGTAACGGTATATCCAGCGCCTGGAATTTGACTGGATTTACTGACAGCAAGCGCAACCAATGGTGGCAACTCATAAATCTGGCAATACTGATGAATGACACTGAGCAAATAAGATGCGGCACGTGGATGTAAACCAATTGCGCCACACAGCTCGCTATAACTAATTTTTGTACGGCGTCTGGCTGTTCGAATCAAGACAGGCCATGCTGCTTGAGCGCGTGCAATGTGATTAACCGCCATAGGGATTACTCAACTGAGATCATTATATGTACTAGATCTTGATTTTATCCATTTGTATATTTGAACCAATTTGATGGTTATCCTAGATTTTATCTAGACAATAATATGATGGTATAAAATCTTTCACAAGAAGGTAGTTTTTTTCACATTGATTGAATTAAATTTTTTGACCTTCTTTAATCGTATCTTCAACGCATCTTAACGCTGCTGATGCTTTTGACAAGAATATACAGTAGCAAATCATGTTTAAAGGAAAGAATAATAAAGTAATCCAAAACATAACAATAAAAGTATTTGATAGTTCAACGTTTTTTCGGGTTTTCGATAGAGCAGCAATCCCATTAATGATACCAAAAAGGCATAATCCATCGAATAAATCCATGTCCACTTTTAGCCCTACTAACATGATGAGTGCTATTGCGCTAAAAGAAATTATTCCTATCAGTAATGCTATTTTGCCTAATTGAATATCTCGGCGCATTTGGGTAAGCGTTTTATTGTCGATAGTTTGCGCTGTTGAATCATGCGTGGATTGCATAGTTCTTCCAATCAATTTGAATACTAAATTTTTAATTTGTTGAATGTGTTAGTGCATCAAAAGCACTGATGTTTCTGTCACCAGTTGGTGTATAAGTTGCGCTGGCTGAACCATCGGCATTGGTATAAGTGATCATAGGGCGTGATGATGACACTGATCGTGCGCCTAGTTCTCGGTCATTATCCAGACGACTCCCAGTTATTTTGATGCCATCACGATACAGATTATTGAACCGACTCATGACGCGTCTGACGTAATCTTGGGTTTCCCGAAATGGAGGAATACCATGATATTTATCAACATTCCCTTCACCAGCGTTATATGCAGCAATCGCAAGTTCATGGTTATTGTTGTAGCGTTTCATGAGAAAATTTAAGTATTGGACGCCACCATTGATATTTTGTGCGGGGTCGTAGGAATTACTGACGAAGAAGCGGCGTGCGGTTGCAGGCATGAGCTGCATAAGACCTTGAGCACCTACTGGAGAACGAGCTGACGGGTTAAAACCTGATTCAGTATGCATGATAGCTTTGACTAAACCTTGTTCAACGCCGTAGTTATTTGCAGCATGAGTAATCAAGTCGTCGTAAGCGTTACGATTTCGACTATAACTCGGTAAAACAGAGGATTCGCTGCCGCCCCAATTATGGTAGGCGTGTACGTTCGTATCGGCATACCACGTGACTTTGCTCTGGGTTGAATATTCTCCGAATTTACCTTCTTGCTTTTTATTACCGCAAGGTACGCTGGTTAAAAGCACATCATTATCTTTATTTTTGCAGGTATACAGATTGGCAGCTTGTGCATTTTGCATAAACAAAACGAAGCTAACAGGCAATAGAGCACTGCTGAATGCGATCTGAAGAAACTGGTTAAACTTAGGCATATTCAGTGACCTAAATGTACAGTTTGGTGAAATGAGATTTTTATAATTAAACCGATATCCATACAATTCCATGTTCATTAAATCTTGAGGGAATATCTTCCTTCATAAGATTTTATCATTTTTTCGCAATAAGTGTGTAAATCACGTGATAGATCTATGGTCAATCGATAATGTGGCGGCTAGGTCGCATCGATAGGCGTGTAAATAGTTCATAGCTGATAGTCCCAGCTGAACGTGCAACCCCATCAACATCTAGACCATTTCCCCATAAAACGACTTCTGTATCTAATGGTGGAGCGATTGTTAAGTCTGTTAAATCAACGGTGAACATATCCATGCTGACACGCCCAATCATTGGTACAAGTTGTCCTGCAATACTCAACTGGCCGTTTTGAATTACGCGAGGGTAGCCATCTCCATAACCCATTGCGATAACACCCAGTTGTGTGGGGCGATGAGTTGTATAAAGAGAGCCATAACCAATGGAAACATTGACAGGAAGTTCATAAGTCGCGATCAGATGTGTGGTCAAGGTCATTACAGGCTTTAAATTTAATTCTGTGGCGCTTTGATGTGCAAAAGGTGAGCTACCGTAGAGCATAATTCCAGGTCGAACCCAATCAAATTGCAAGTCTTTCCATTGAATCAATGCCGCAGAATTACAAAGAGATGCCTGAATCGGTTCAAGTTGTTCTTTTAAACTGAGGAATGTATCGATTTGCTGTTGATTTAGAGGGTGATCTGGCTCATCAGCATTTGCAAAGTGCATCGTCAGAATGAGGTTATAACCTGCGGCGCGTAATTTTAAGGTGGCTGCAAGAGCATCTGTTGGTGTGAATCCAAGGCGATTCATACCAGTATTGACTTTTAACCAGACTGTTGTGTTTGGAATGATATGGTCAAGTGCCCATTGTAGTTGACGATCTTGATGGATGACACATTGTGCATGAATGTGATCCGCTTCGATCCATTCATCTAAACTAAAGACACCTTCAATCAATACGATGGGTTGGGTATTTCCGAGTGCACGAATATCGAGCGCTTCTTTGAAAAAAGCTACGCCGAGAGCATCCGCATTTTGTAATGCATTTAATGCAAAAGCTAATCCATGTCCGTATGCATCAGCTTTGACCATCGCTAAAACTTGACTATGTGGCGCATATTCACGCACACGCTGAAGATTGTGAGTTAAGGCTTGTGTGCTTAAATAAACGCGGGCTTCCCGCATAAGAATTTCCTATAACTTGTTTGGAGTATTGCCCCATATTTTGACAGGCTCAATGTTCTTTTATAGCTCGTTGAATCTGTCGAAATATGCAGGGAATTAAGAGTTAAATATTACTCATCATCTTCAGGGCGATAAAACTCTGGTGATAAATTGGTAAATCGCGTGAATTGACCTTGGAACGCTAGACGTACTGTACCGATAGGGCCGTTACGTTGCTTACCGATAATGATTTCTGCCGTCCCCATTTCTTTCGACTCTTTGTTATAAACTTCATCACGGTAAATAAACATAATCAAGTCAGCATCCTGCTCAATCGCACCTGATTCACGAAGGTCAGACATAATTGGACGTTTATTGGGGCGATTTTCGAGGGAACGGTTAAGCTGTGAAAGGGCAATCACGGGGCAATTCATTTCCTTGGCAAGCGCTTTTAAGCTACGTGAAATTTCTGAAATTTCACCGACACGGTTATCGCCCATGCCTGGAACTTTCATCAACTGCAAATAGTCGATCATGATCACGCCAAGTGAGCCATTATGCATTTTTGCAATACGACGAGCGCGCGCCCGGACTTCATTTGGCGGTAATGCAGAACTGTCATCGATATACAAATGCTTGTCTTGAAGCTGCCCCATAGTGCTAGTGAGTCTGATCCAGTCGCCTTCTTCCAGACGACCAGAACGTAAGCGACCTTGATCAATTGAACCAAAAGAAGAGAGTAGACGCACAGCAATGGAATCAGCAGGCATTTCCATTGAAAATACGAGAGCTGGTAAATTGCTGCCAAACAGCACACTTTCAACCAGATTCATGGCAAAAGTTGTTTTACCCATACTTGGACGCGCTGCGACAATAATCAAATCGCCTTTTTGCATCCCAAGCGTTTTGTTATCTAGTTCAATAAAACCTGTGGTTAATCCAGTAATTGCACTATCACTGCCTTGTAGCTCTTCGACGGTGTTGAGGACACTTTTGAGTACGTTATTAATGGCTTTTGGACCACTTTCTGCTGTACGATTATTATGTTGTTCGCTGATTGCAAATACTTTGCTTTCTACTGAGTCTAAGATTTCACTGACTGGCTGTCCTTTTGAATCATAGGCTGTATGAAGTACATCGTTACCCACTGCGATCAGATCACGTAGTACAGCATGTTCGCGTACTTTTTCAGCATAAGCAGGTAGGTTAAACAAACTGGCTGGACTCTCTGCAAGAAGTTGCATCAGATAAGCTTCGCCACCACTATCTTCCAGTAGATGTTGGCCGCCTAACCAATCGCTCACCATAACCGCATCGTAAGGCATATTTGCCGCAGCTAAGTGACCAATGGCTTTGTAAATTAAACGATGGCGAATTGCATAAAATGAGTTTTCTGTAATGATTTCACTGACTTGCTCCCACGATTCACTGATGGTCATGAGTGCAGCTAAAACAGCTTGTTCCATTTGCAAGCTATGTGGAGGAACGCGCAGTTCACGCGTTACATCTGTGCTGATTTCTGTTGCATTTTTTTTATTGTTTTTTCGAGGAAGTTTTGCACTATTCTCATTCGCGGCATTAGGCAGTGTTGCAACACGACCAAGCGAAGTTGAGGATTCTGACATGTTCAAACCTGTACTATAAATAAAAAAATTGAAGCAAAATATTCGTGAAACTCATGGTACTAGTTTGATTAAAACCAACTCATGAATGGTTGTTAAGAATACTATTAATTGATCTGAGATAGCAGAGGGGAATTGATAATAATTGTCTGATTGATGGCTTTTGATGCATTTTGTGAACAGAGAAAATTATTAATTTTTGGTTAAAGGTGTTATGTATGAGGAGGTTTGTTGTATTAAGTGGAAGTATTTGGTAATTACTTAGGACTTTTTAAAATAAAAAAGACACGCTTTCGCGTGCCTTCTTTTGATTCATCGCTTAGAGCTTATTCAGCAATGATGGTAACCAATACTTCAGCAGTTACATCATGGTGAACTTGAATCGCAACATGGAACTCGCCAGTATGACGCAGTGC
>JASLGO010000134.1 GCA_030150135.1 Aquirhabdus sp. | reverse complement strand
AACCGCAAGATCTTTCAATGCCATCATCAATGATTCACCTTCAACAAAGTTGAAGCTGACATTTAGATTGTTTGCGACACGTTGAGTGGCATCACCATTCAAATACACTTCGTCAAGGGTGCGTAAACCTTCCCACAATTGATCACGTAGTTCTTTCAAACGTGCTTGTTCAGCAACCATTTCTTTGCCAGCGATTTCAAATGCTTCGCCCATACCCACGATTTGATGGGTAGGGAGTGTGCCTGACCGCATACCGCGCTCATGACCGCCGCCGTGCATTTGTGCTTGCAAGCGAACGCGAGGCGAGCGACGAACAAACAGTGCGCCAATGCCTTTCGGGCCATAAGTTTTGTGTGCTGAGAAGCTCATTAAATCAACTTTCAATGTCGACAGGTCAATTTCAACTTTACCAGTCGCTTGCGCTGCATCGACGTGGAAATAAATACCGCGTGCGCGGGTCAATTCGCCAATCGCCGCAACATCAGTAATCGTACCGAGTTCGTTATTGACCATCATCAATGAAACCAGAATAGTGTCATCACGGAACGCAGCAGCAACTGCTTCAGGATGAATTAAACCTGTACCTGGCTCTGGATCAAGATAAGTGACTTCATAGCCTTCATCTTCAAGCTGACGGCATGGATCGAGAACTGCTTTGTGTTCAATTTTGCTGGTGATGATATGCTTGCCTTTCTTAGCGTAGAAATGCGCTACGCCTTTGATTGCCAAGTTGTTTGATTCGGTCGCACCAGAAGTCCAAACGATTTCACGTGGATCAGCGTGTACGAGGTTAGCCACTTGTTCGCGAGCATGTTCAACAGCCTCTTCAGCTTGCCAGCCGTAGCCGTGTGAGCGTGAAGCAGGGTTACCGAAATCTCCATCCAATGTCAAAAACTGCATCATTCGCGCAGCAACACGCGGATCAACAGGCGTTGTTGCAGCATAATCGAGATAAATTGGACGTTTCATATCAAGCACTCATTCAAGCAAATCATTTAAAAACAGCATTTTTTCAAACAACATTACATCTAAACATCTAAAACTTTTGCAATTTAAGACATTGATACGGTTGGCTGTGACCTTGATTGCGGTAATAAATCGACAATCACATGCGTATCACTGGCGGAAACACCAGACTTGGCGACCAAATCAGCAATCGTGACGCCAGAGAGATAACTTTCGATTTGCGAAGATAAATCATGCCAAAGGTCATGGGTCAGGCATTTTGCACCTTTACGGCAGTTTCCTTGACCTTCGCACATCGTTGCATCGACGGATTCATTGACTGCTTCAATGATGTCGAGAATAGCGATTTCATGGCTTGGTTTTGCCAAACGATAGCCACCCATTGCACCACGACTACTGGAAACAAGACCGCGACGTTTTAACTTGCTAAATAATTGTTCCAAGTAAGCAATAGAAATCGACTGACGTTCCGCAATTTCTGCAAGCGTAATCGGCTGCTCATCAAGTGAGGTTTGAAGTGCCAAGTCGAGTAGAGCGGTCACGGCATAGCGACCGCGCGTAGTTAAGCGCATGGGCTGGTTCCGTTCCCAGAAGAAGATTAAATGGATTGCAGGCATTTTACTTAATTCCGACTGTTTTAGTCAAGATTAAATGAATTGAAATATAGTGAATTTTATTGATGTTGCTTATTGTTTTTATGCGTAGTTAGGAAGCAATGTAATCGCCTCAATTAAAAATCGAGGCGACGTGCTGCTTGTTGCTATTGAGGTATTTTGCTTGCATCCATAAAAAGCACATTCCAACGATGACCATCAGGGTCGCAAAAACCGCAACCATACATGAATCCATTTGAATCTCGAGGTTCAGCAAATACGGTTCCGCCGGCTGATTTTGCTTGATGAGCTAGATTATCAACTTGTTCTCGACTATCAGCGCCTAAAGAGAATAAGACTTCTGTTCCTTGTGCTGTGTTTGATAGCGCATTTCCTGTAAAACTGGAAAATAAATCTTGAGTAAATAGCATAAGAACAATCTTTTTCTCACCAATGAGGAAGCTTGCAGATTGATCTGTATTTCCTTGGCCTTGATTGCGCACAAAACCAATAGCGGTGAAGAAGTCGATTGATTTAGCGAGATCCTTAACGGGTAGGTTTAGCCAAATATCTTGTGTCATGGTTCGTTCCTTTAATTTTTTGAAACTGAAGCGCTTTTAAGTGAAGTGGCTATCCATCCACCGCGCACCCCAAATATGACCATCGGGATCAATGAAGTCGCGACCATACATGCGCTCATGATTTTCAATGGGGTTGATGTCGGCGACTCCACCGTTTTCGGCGGCTGCTTTATTCATTGCGTCAACTTGCTCACGTGACTCGCATGAAATATTTAGTTCGACCTCGCTTGATGTTTCGGGTGGAATTGGACGAGAAGTGAATGTACTCCATTTTGCGTGGGTTATGAGCATGACACTAATGGTTTCACTCCACACCATGTGCGCCGTATCTATGCTGCTGAACAAGGGGGTGTTTGCAAACCCTAATGCGCTGTAAAAAGCCGTCGATACGCTCAAATTCTTGACGGGTAGGCTAATGGTGATAGTTTTTGGCATTATAAATTTCCCATATATTAAGAGGAAGGCTATTGTTTGGGTTCTACGATGATCATCCATAAAACACCAAACCGATCAGACGTCATGCCAAAACATGGTGAGTAAAATGTTTCAGCAAGCGGCATGAGAACCTGTCCACCATTAGATAATCCAGCAAATAAACGATGAGCTTCCACTTCGTTTGGTGCGGTGAGTGATAGTGAAAATCCTTGAAAATTGGATGCTCCTGAGCAGCGACCATCCGAAAGTAAGATTTCGGTTTCGCCAATTTTTAAGGACATGTGGGCAATTTTGTCTCCTGAATCTACAGGTGTTGTGCAATCCGCAGATTGTTCTTGCGCTTGATGATCTGGTGGACAATCCTTAAATCGAACAAGTAGCGTAACTTCTGCACCAAGCTCTTTTTTATAAAACTCAGCAGCTTCTTCGGTTCGACCTTCAAAAAATAGATATGGTTGAATTTTCATAATAATATTCCTTTTAAATTAAAAGTTTAGATTGAATTCTTAATGCTAACTGATTGCTGAATTGAGTAAATTATTGCCCAATTGTGAACAGTGTTCACAATATAATATTAATTATGGACGGTGTCCATAATTAAGTCGCTTTGAGATGAGTTTGTTGTGTACAATGTTTGTTAGCTGCGTTTTAAGACAATCTAGTGAAGATTTAAATGACAGGAATAAGATGAATAGCAAAACCAATAAAACGCCGATTACACGCAGTACGTATCGTCATGGTGATTTGCAACGTGCATTATTAGAAGCAGGAATTATGCTGGCACGTGATGGTGGACCTGACGCAATTATTCTTCGTGAAGTGACACGGCGTGTCGGCGTTGCACCTAATGCTGCTTATCGATATTTCGCAAGCAGGCAAGAACTTCTGCAAGCGGTTCGTGCGTATGCTTTATCGTCTATGGCAATCTTTATGGAAAATGAACTGGCAAAATTACGTGATGAATCTCATGTCATTAATTTTGCACGAGCCAATCTTCGTGCTGTAGGAACAGGCTATTTAAAGTTTTCTCAAGCTGAGCCGGGCTTGTTCCGTACAGCGTTTTCAGTGAATGATGAAGTCGAAAAGGATGCCGATCCTGCAAAAGCTGGTAAAAGTGGGCTTAATCCATTTCAATTACTGGGAGCTGCTCTCGATAAACTGGTTGCTGCAAATTTACTCACGCCTGAAAACCGCCAATCGGCTGAATATTTTGCTTGGTCTGCTGTACACGGCATGGCGATATTGAGTATTGATGGGCCTTTGAGCCATTTGAATCGCAAACAATTTGAGGTATTAAGTCAGCGTTTACTAGATATGGTTGAAAAAGGACTATAAGCGTTATAAAAAGTATCGTAAAAATCGAGCAGGTGAGTGTTGACCTGTGAGATCGTTGACTTTAGTGTTAGAAACGATCATGTCCTATGCCATTGTTCTGGAAAAATAAATAACAGATAGAGATCAACCATGAAATTAGAAGCTGTTCCACTCAGTGCAGACTCAACTTGTCAGGAAGCTACGCCGCTTTTTGAAGGTCGTAAGCTGGATTGGGTTCTATTTGTACTTGCTATTATTTCTTTGGGTTTATTGCTGTGGCAAAACTTTTTTCACGTGAGTCGAGAGGCACTCATTGTTATTCGATTAACTGATTATTCAGTTTGTGCAATTTTTGCGATCGAATTTTTTCTTCGATGGTATGAAAATGGATGGACAATTCGATATTTGGGCAGAAATTGGTATGCGGTACTTGGGATGATTCCTATTTCTGCATCCATTATGCATCCACATCCTTGGCTACGTGCGCTTCTGATTCTTGCGCGTTTTGGTCGAGCGATTGATCGAGTATTGGGTGAGGGATTTACTTTTCGTCTGGTTGATCGTGTGCAAAGTAGAGTCGTGAATGCTGTGAGTGGTGTTGTGACTATTGCTATGCTTGATCGTGTTGCTGATGTTTTGGCAAAAGGAACTTATACCGAGAATATTGCAAAAGCACTGGCGAAAGATGAAGGTGTACTGCGTCAAATGGTTTTGGAAAAATTAAAATCTGATCCACAAACAGGTCGCTTATCGTGGTTACCTTATCATGATGAAATTGCGCAAAATGTGATTAGCGCTGTATTACGTGTTGCTGAAAGTATCTTGAATGATCCTCGTACTGATGAACTTGTCGCGGATATGCTGCGTGTCAATCTAGATCAATTACGTTCTGCAATTAAGGAACAAGAAGATTCAAAATAGTTTTTTCCGTTGAAAAATACAGCATCTAAACAAAATGTTTAAGCTTCATCTTTTTTAGAGCTTGATCTGATTGTTCTTCCCAATATTTTAATTGTTCGCGCCATATTGGCGCTAATATTTCTAGTTCTTGACACTGATCGACATCATTCAGCCAAACATAATAATCATGCCAAGTACCGAGTAAGTCTTGTAGTTTTTTTAGTTGCTCAGTTTGTTCTGTTGCGCGCTTAGGCAGAAGTGTCTGATAGATTTCACTATGATAGCGTAAGTGCTTAATCAAAATTCGCAATTGATGTTTGTTAGGATCATTTTGCTGCAACATTTTAAAGAGCTTATTGCTTTGTTTTTTCCAATGTTGAGCAATATGTTGTTCCAACTTCTTAGCCATATTTGGTGAAATGCATTGTTGCCAGTTTATAGATAGTTGAATCAACAATCGAATGATGGGTTCAAATTCTAGATGTTGGGTCATATCCAAAAAGCGGGTTTGCAATTTTTGCTCACAAACCATTGCGATCTGAAGTTCTTTCTGTCGTTTAAGCTCCAAAATTAAGACTTCTATATCTCGAATAGGATTTGTAGCGGTCATAATCTTTTTTGCGAGTTGATCTAAAACAATGACTTCATCAAATTCGGAGCGCAATGGATGCAACAGACTCCGTAGTTGTCGTAGACAAACTCTTAAACTGTGTAGAGCTTCTGGATTTTGTTGATGTGTCCATTCATGTTGATGAATAGTAATTTGTTTTTGCAGTTGCTCTAAAATATCTGTCAAAAGTTTAACCAGTTTAGGCATCGCATAACCTTATGGTATTTTATTTAGATTCGCTCAGATATGTTTACCAGTCTTAGAGGCTGGATCTATGAAAATTTTGTAACTAGAAAAATTATTCCTGTAAGTACTTCAATACTTGTAAGAAGGAGAATTAGATTTATCTTTAGCTTTAGCTTATATGAAGTAGTCATCACTTGTACTCTCTAAAGTAAATGCTCAAACATTAAAATAATTTAATATTTGAGCAGATAGTGCGCATTCTATTTGATATTTGCTAAAAATAGAGAGTTGTCATAAAAAATTCATACTCACATCACGATTTGTAGTCACGACATGTGTTTAGGAAAATTGCAAATTATTCATCACATCATTAAACAATAGAAAATCATGTGATCAAAGGATTTCCTCGATTGATAATTGCTTTGCAATCAATACCTCGTGGCAAAGTGCCGTAATTACGATCGGCATGTACACCCAGTCGAGATTGAATAAAGGCATCAGCAACAGTACTGTTGCCAGCTTGAATTAGTAAACTTGATTGCATAGTCAGTGCCATTTGCTCCACGATATGCCGAGCACGGTATTCCATGTCACTCAAATCTTTAAGCTCATGATGCAGTTTGTTCACGGCTTGATCGAGTTCAGAGCTTACACCTTGTGTCTTAGACAATTCAGCAAACCATGCCTGAACTGCGTCGGGTGTTTTAGCCATCGCGCGCAGCATATCAAGCGCTTGTACATTGCCAGAACCTTCCCAAATGGCATTGATTGGTGCATCGCGGTAGAGGCGAGCCATCATAAAGTCATCCATTACACCATTGCCGCCGATACATTCCATTGCTTCATAAGCATGATTCGGATTTCGCTTGGTGATCCAATATTTTCCAGCAGGAAGCCCTAAACGAAGAAGTAATTTTTCTTGTTCATTCTGAGGGGTATCCAATGCGCGCGCCATTCGCATTGACATTGCAATCGCACCTTCGACTTCGAGCTGTAAGTCTGCTAATACATTTTGCATTGCGGGTTTGTTGATTAATTTATCACCGAATGCACTACGATTGACTGCATGATGAATTGCTTGTGCAGCACCTTGACGCATACTTGCTGTTGAGCCAACCATACAATCAAAACGTGTCATCGCGACCATTTCAAGAATAGTTGGAACGCCGCGACCTTCATCGCCTAGCATCCATCCAAATGCACCACGCAGTTCGATTTCTGACGAAGCATTTGAGACATTGCCCATTTTGTTTTTTAAGCGCTGAACCTGCATAGGATTTTTGGTGCCATCAGGTTTCCAACGTGGAACGAGGAAGCAGGAGAGGCCACCTGTTGATTGTGCCAAGACTAAAAAGGCATCGCACATGGGTGCGGAAGTAAACCATTTATGTCCAATCAGCTCGTATGCTTCACCTGAACCTTCTTTACCTAATGGATATGCGCGTGTTGTATTGGCTCGTACATCAGATCCGCCTTGTTTTTCAGTCATTCCCATACCAATGGTGAGCGCCTGTTTTTCCATATGAGGAACATTTCGTGGGTCGTAGCTGGTGGCCAGAATCTTAGGTAGCCATTCTGCTGCAATTGAAGGTGTTGTTTTAATTGCAGGAACAGATGCAAAGGTCATCGTGAGAGGGCAGATGTGTCCTGCATCGATTTGGCTCTGTAAAATCATGAGTGCTGCACGTGCAACATGAGCGCCTGATTGAGGATGCGTCCACGGTGATGAGTGGATGCCTGCTTCTAGTGCCATTGCCATCATCTTGTGATAGCCATCATGATATTTTACTAAATCAATACGATTGCCCAGTCGATCATGGCTATGAAATTGTGGTTTAAATTCGTTAGCCTGATAGCCCCAATCAATCGATTCTGCACGTCCAGTTAAAGCGCCATACGCGCTGAGTTGAGGGATTGCCCATGCAGCACCTTCGCGAATGACTGCATCTTTGAGTGCGGTATCACCATCAAAAACGTTGTAATTCAATAATGGAGGTGCTTGGTTAAATACTTCGTGTGTATTTGCCATTGTGTCTGGGTGAAGATTCGATTTTGCTTGATTCATGTCGTCCTCGATATTCAAATCCTGAATTTATATTACATTTTTAGCATATAAAGTATATTATTTGTAATAATGCGTTAATTATCAATAATAATGCAGTAATTATCAATAATAAAATATAATGCGCATGCATAAATCTGTGGACTGAACAGTACAATGAAAATTACCCCGCGACAGCTTATTTTAGACCTTTTATTGGTAGGAAATGGCATACCTATATCTGCCAAAGAAGCAGTTGCTGCATGTGATGTGTTTGATTTAGCTGAGGTAAGTGCTCGAGTTGCATTGACACGTTTATTGGCAGATGGCTTGATCAAAAGTGTGAGTCGAGGGTTATATCAATTGGGGCCGAATGCGGTCGAAGTCGCAGCCGAAGTTGGGACTTGGCGTAATACAAGTCAACGCATCAAAGAGTGGCGTGGTGACTATATTACGATTCATACCAGTAGCTTAGGTCGCACAGATCGATCTGCACTTGGCCGTCGTGAGCGTGCATTTAAATTATTGGGATTTAAAGAATTAGAGAAAGGTTTGCACATTCGTCCAAATAATCTTGGAGCAAATCTAGAGGTAATCCGCAACCGTTTAAAATCTCTGGGACTCGAGTCTGAAGCAATTATTTGTGTTTCAAGCGATTTTGATGATTCGGTTGAGTGTCATATAAAGTCTTTATGGGATTCTAAAGCGTTAATTAATAGCTATACAAAAACAACTCATCAAATTCAAGAATGGATGAAACATGCGGATCAACTTCCTTTAAAAGTTGCCGCCCAAGAGTCGTTACTGCTGGGTCGCGCTGCGATTCAACAAGTTGTTTTTGATCCAATGCTGCCGTCGCAAATGTTTGATGTTGCCCAGCGAGAAGAATTCATCAAGACCGTGATTATGTATGATCAAGTGGGTGATGAAATTTGGCGAAGATTATGGCGCAACGGTTTTAGGATTGAGGGTTTACGCTGAGTTGGAATCAGCTTGGTAAAAATAGAGTAGAGTGGTTTTATCTAATCTTTTTATAAGTGAAGCAAGCCTATACTTAAGCCAATACAATCGTTGCTATTGGTTAGGTGAAGGCTAATGCTCAGTTCCATAACAAATTATACATTCGAAACAATTAAAAAAACTTCTGATTGGATTCATCATAACTTTCTTGTTCTTTTAGTATTAGTATATATTTTTGCTGCAATTTTTCCAAATCTAGGGGTAAAGCTCCAGCACACTCAACTTGGAACCGTTACTTTGTCAGGTGTGACAGTTCAGGTTTCTTTGTCCATGTTATTTTTGACAAGTTTACTCTTTAATGCTGGAACAGGTGTCAATACAAAGGAGTTCAGGTATTTATCTAGATCGCCATGGGTTTTAATGAGTGGATTAATCGTCAATACGTTGGTTCCTATTATATTTTTATTCTTATTATCCTTGTTATTTAGTCATCATTTGAATAATGGGTTGCAAACAATCCTAGTGAGTATGGCTTTAATCGCAGCTATGCCAATCGCTGGATCATCAACGGCTTGGACACAAAATTCAAATGGAGATATGGCGCTTGCATTAGGCTTGGTTCTGTTATCGACGATTTTTAGCCCATTAATCTCACCATTGATTTTTGAGATAGGCGAACAAATGACTTCTGGTGAGTTTGCGCATGCATTGGATTCAATGGAGGGACTGAGTACTGGATTATTTCTTTGTTGTGCGTACTGATTCCTTCAATTCTAGGAGTAACAATACGATATGCAATTGGTTCTTTTTATATCGACAAAATAAAACCTATATTGAAACTTTCAAATTCCATCATTTTGCTCATATTAAATTATGCGAATGCATCGGTTTCATTGCCGAAAGTTATTGCTCAGCCTAACTGGAGTTTTCTATTTCTAACATTACTTATCGTCATCACGATGAGTTTTATTTCTTTTGGTTCTGGCTGGTATCTTGCTAAGCTCTTTAAAGCGAATCGTGGACAACGTTTGTCTTTGATGTTTGGTCTTGGTATGACCAATAATGGTACAGGATTAGTTCTGGCGGCATTGACCTTAGCAAATTATCCTCAAGTCTTATTTCCTATCATTGTCTATAACTTAGTTCAGCATTTGGCAGCAGGATTAGTTGATAGATTTAACTCTATCACGCCGCCACCAACCATAAACAACACCCATGAAATGCCTGTAGTTACGAAAAAGTTGAGTACACTAAGATGGCAAAATCAATGAATTTAATTGCTTATAAACTAAAAATTATAGCCGAAATCTTTTAACTGTTTATAAATCATCACAAAAGTTCAATAACATCTGTTCGGCGTTTATTTCTATTTGCTAATAGAATGATAGCTATCAAGCCATCATTCTTGTTTTATCACTCAGCATAATTCCATGTTGTGCAAAGAGTATTTAAACTCGTTCAAAACCTAAACCTGCATAGCGTGTCAGACGTTCGATGAAACGATCATCAAACATGGTCGCGGGCGTCCAGAAACCACCATTTCGTCCAGTTTTAATTCCATCTTTGACATGATCCACAGCCAGACTGATTGCGGCTTGTCCCAGCATTTTGCCTGTAGAGCCATAACCTGGATCACGATCTCCAGTGACTTTGACTCTTAGTATTTGACCGGCATCACTACGACCAACGAAGCGTAAATCGAAGCGACCAGCGACTTGCGCCTCAGGACTTGGACCTTCTCCAGGCTTTGGTAGGACATAACGTTCCATCAGATAGCGGGTCGGTTTGATTGCACTACCAGCCATGAAAGCACCTAACCCAGCAACTATACCTATTGCGGTTAATTGACCTTTGAATCCAGATCCAGTCAGTGTGGCTTCGTCATAGGTAAATTGCGCACCATAAGCATTGCCTGAGAGTGCATTAGAGCGATGGACGATACGCTCATTGACTGCCGCCATAATAAATGGCGCAATCCAAGCATCAAAATCAGCATCAAATTCAGCTGATTTAACATAGTGTTGACGTGCAGTCAGACCATGATTCGGTGGACACAATGAGTATGGGTTGAGAAATTCTTTGCGCAGGACAGGGTCTGCCATCGCTTCCTCAATGGCATTCATCATACTGGCGATTGTGCCACCTGACGCGCCACCTTTGAGTGTTTTGACCCGCATTTTGACATGAGTTGCGGGTGCGTTCCATTCCTGTTTGGCTTGTTTTTGCAGGAAATACACCCCCATATCCGAAGGCACAGAGTCGAAGCCGCAGCAGTGTACGATGCGTGCACCAGACTGTTGTGCGGCAGACTCATATTTATCGACCATTTTCCTAATCCATTGCGCTTCGCCAGTCAGGTCGCAATAATCTGTTCCACTTTCTGCACATGCTTTGATCAGTGGTTCGCCATATAGGGCATAAGGACCGACCGTGGATACGACAACTCTGGTCTGGGCGCACAAGGCTTTTAGTTCAGCTTCATTCGCTGCATCCGCAATGATGATGGGCAAAGATGCACCTACCGCACCTAATGATTGTTTGACTTCATTGAGTTTTGATTCGGATCGGCCTGCAATCGCCCAATTGATTGACTCTGGTTGACTTGATAAGTACTCGGTGAGATAGCGAGTCAGGATTTGACCGACAAAGCTGGTCGCACCGAATACGACTAGATCATAAATAGGAGTTGGACTGCTCATGTTTTGTTCCTTATTGTGAGGCATGATTGAATACATTAAGCGGTTGGGGTAGGTTTAATACCAGTTGAGCATCTTTGACCACATCCAGACGTAAGATGGTTGACGCACCTAATTCATCCAGTAATTTGCTTAAGGGGCCACCATGACGCTCGAGTTTAACTTTTCTCGGCATAAAGCGCTGTCCAAATTCAAGCGTATTGGATTGAACTTTGGTTTGTTGCCATGCACCATCAACCTGATGAATCATGGTTTTGGTTTCCATATGAGATTCAGATTTCGCTTTACGTAAATGAGGACAAGGAGCATTGAGACTCAAGTCTGTATTCCCTTGTGTATCCGCAATACGTGCAGTAACGCTAGAATTGATATTTACCTTAATCTCAGTTAACCACTTAGGCAACTGATAACCGTGTACGCCACGTACTCGTGCAATTTCTGTTGATACAGGCAGTGCTAGTACATGAGCAAAGAAGCTTTGCTGACGTATGCTATCTAATAGCTCCAGCATATGTGATCCTTGTGCATCGGGACGACGGATCACGATAGCAATCGAAACCTCATCATAAGGATCGTTATCACAAACGTCATAAGAAAAGAACGTCAGTGCCACTAGCCCGTAGCTTGGAAATGCTTGCAATGGTTCAAGTGGAGTAGGGAGTTTGGCTCGCAGTTTGGACAAAGGAGCGAGCATTAAGAGCTGAATATTGTTAGTACGGTAATAGAAATTGGGTGCCCAGATTGGTCCAACTCTAGATTCAACTAATTGCTTCGGAATTTTTCTGAAGAAATTAATATTACCAACGGCAGGATCTTTTGCCACTTCATCCAGATTTGGATTCATCCTGAAGCGGTCGTAGTAACCTCCTGCGGGTACTTTGACTTTTTGATCTCCAAATTCAACATCGATAAACTGCTGTGCTTTGATATTCATTTTCGCAACCTTTCTCGTGAGTTGGCTACTTCGACAGCGCTGTGGCATGTCATTTCATAGCTTGGAGAAAAGACTATAAGTTTAAAGTTAACTTTAATGTCAAGCTGCAAATTGAATTTTCTTTAAATGTGTTTATTCGAAATGGAGTCTAAATTTCCTTGTTCTCAGGAACGCCATAGAGTCCTTGCTCACGTAAGCGATCCAACAGCCACTCTTGCTTGTCAGCACATGGCATAGCACCAGATTCAACACCTGCAATGACAACGAGTAACTGCGCTCGGTTGTATTCAAGGCGCTTTTGTAGCGCTTCGATTTCCGCAACTTTGCGCTTCAATCCAATTAAAAGTTCATCATGCTCCCAATTATTTGGAGACGTTGGCAATAAATGACGAATCTCATCAAGCGCAAACCCTGCTTTTTGGGCTTGTGTAATAATCTCTAAAGTCCATACAGCCTCTTGAGGATATTCACGGTAACCATTGGCTTTACGTGCTACAGCATGTATGAGCCCGCTTGCTTCATAAAAACGAATACGTGAAGCTGTCAATCCTGTTTGTTTTGCAAGCTCGCCAATTTTCATATCTCACCTAAAAAGCATCAAACTTAAAATCTACTTTAATCCTAGATGAGAAGTGCGGTCAAATAAATCAGAGAGTTTTTAGATTAAACTACTAATATTAATAAGAAAAAATGTAAATTAGTTCTAAGGTTCATTTTTTATTGGCGGTCTATTAACCTAAATAAATGTTCCGTTCATAATTTTTTTGTATTTAACTTAAAAATAGTCTTGACATTAAAGTTAGCTTTAACGTTAAAGTTGTGTCACGATTAAACGAGGTGTCATCTTATGAACGTATTTGACAAGTTAATACTACCTAATGGTTCGACTATCCCAAACCGTATCGCCAAAGCTGCTATGGAAGAAAACATGGCAGATTTAGATCAATCCCCATCAGAGAAACTAATGCGTCTGTATCAAGCATGGGCAGACGGTGGTTCGGGGTTGATCATCACGGGTAATGTCATGATTGATAGTCGTGCCATGACTGGTCCTGGAGGTGTTGTATTAGAGGATGATCGCCATCTGGATAAATTTAAAAAATGGGCGCAGATCTCCAAGTCTAAAGGAGCTCAAGTCTGGCTACAGATTAATCATCCAGGGCGGCAAATGATGGCTAATCTCGGTCAAAAAACTTGGGCGCCATCAGCGATAGCATTAGATTTGGGCAATATGTCGAAACATTTTAATACGCCATATGCGATGACGAAAGATGTGATTCATGATGTCATTCAACGTTTTGTACGTACATCACAATTTGCGGAACAGGCTGGTTTTACTGGTGTCGAAATTCATGCAGCTCATGGTTATTTGCTGAGTCAGTTTTTATCACCGTTAACGAATCAAAAAACAGACGAGTGGGGTGGTTCGCTCGAAAATCGCGCACGGTTGCTTTTGGACATTGTAAAAGCTGTACGTGCTGTGGTGTCACCTCAATTTGCAGTAGCGGTTAAGCTGAATTCTGCGGATTTTCAGCGTGGTGGCTTTAGTGCAGATGATGCCAAACAGGTTGTTTTGATGCTTAATGAGCTATCAGTTGATTTGGTGGAGCTGTCGGGAGGTAGTTATGAAGCACCCGCCATGCAGGGAGAGGCTCGTGATGGTCGTACACTTGCCCGTGAAGCCTATTTTGTTGACTTTGCACGTGATATTCAGAAGGTCGCAAAGATGCCTGTCATGGTGACTGGTGGTATTCGTCGTCGTCCAGTGGCTGAACAGGTTGTTCAAAGCGGTGTAGACATGGTTGGAATCGGTACAGCACTGGCGATAGATCCATATTTACCACGTGATTGGCAACTCGGTAAAGATAATGCACCACAATTACCACCAATCACTTGGAAAAACAAACCATTAGCATCGTTAGCAAATATGGCAACAGTCAAGTTTCAGCTCGGAAAACTGAGCAGAGGTCGGGCCCCTAATCCTAAAGTATCA
This sequence comes from Aquirhabdus sp., assembly GCA_030150135.1. Classification (GTDB taxonomy): domain Bacteria; phylum Pseudomonadota; class Gammaproteobacteria; order Pseudomonadales; family Moraxellaceae; genus Aquirhabdus. The sequence goes on along the minus strand of JASLGO010000134.1, from coordinate 8,484 downwards.
CCGCTATGGGCTTTGATCCTCCAATTAGCCACAACCGCAAAACGTACTCGCCAATATGTTCGTCTAATGGCGCAACGAACAGGTGCTTAATGTGGTTGTTTTATGATCGAATTATCCAAGTGAGTTATTTGTAATTTATTAAATAACAAAGTTATACGACCTGAGAGGTATTTGGAATGTTCAGCAATCGATATTTTTTTCATCAATTTTGGCATGGATTGCTGGCATTATTTACCATGATTTTGACTGGTGGATATGCCCAAGCATCCGATCAAACAAATCATTTACAACCGTCAAATGGTCATAAAATTCTGGTGGTGATGACTAATCATTTTGCTTATCCAACCAGAAAAGACAAGACAGGTTTATGGTTTACAGAGTTGACGCATTTTTATGATGTTGTTCATGCAGCAGGATTTCAAATGGACTTTGTCAGTCCAGAAGGTGGTGAAATTCCATTGGATGAACGGAGTATGAAGTCTTTTTACTTAGATGATTCAGCGCGTGCGCATTTGGCTGATCCAGCATTTATGGCACGTCTTAAAATGACTCAACCTGCTAATACAATCGACCCAACTCAATATCAGGCGATTTATTACACCGGCGGTCATGGCACAATGTGGGATTTTCCAAATAATAAGTCTCTACAAAACATCAGCGAAACGATCTATCGTCAAGGAGGTATCGTTACTGCGGTTTGTCATGGTGTCGCTGGCTTATTGCCATTACAGGATAATAATGGCAAAGCATTGATTGCTGGAAAATCGATTACAGGATTCTCTAATACAGAGGAAACGCTGTCAGGCATTAAATCGCAAGTTCCTTTTTCTTTGCAGGATCAGCTTGTCAGCCATGACGCGCATTATACAAAAGCATTTTTTCCATTTACTTCTTATGTTGTGACAGACGGTCGAATCATCACAGGACAAAACCCACAATCAAGTGGTGCCGTTGCTGAAGCATTGGTTAAACTTCTGAAAGCACGATAACGATTTACAGTTTTATAATGTCTGGGGGATTGGTACGATCCCCCTATATTAGCGCAGTACTAATGTCGTATAATGTATATTATGTTAAATAAAGTAATATACGCAGCCCATTCTAAAAGATCTCGTTGCATCAAGTCCTTTATTCATCTAAATCACAACCTAAGCCCGGATCGAATCTAAAGATATCCTTAGACTTTAAATTTAGAATGTTATTGGCAATGGCAAATGCGCTATACGATGTGCTTCATTTGATGGCAATCCAAGCGCCTTTAATACCATCTCTGCAAGTTTAATGTCATGATTCACGACACGTTGACCTTCTACGATGCTTTGCATTGCACCAATTGCACAAGATACAACTAATGCCAAGGCAACTTCTTCATCGCTATAGGCAAAAGAACCTTGTTTGAATCCAATCTGTAAATCGTGACGAACGTTGGCGGCAACTGCAGAGCGTATTCCTTCATCGTAATGAATCACATGGACGACTGCATTTGCCCATGCTGGATCGGCGATCGCACGGCATACAAACATGCGAACCCCAATCGACATTCTTTGGGCTCCGCTTTCAACACCTGTACTCAGTAATGAAATACTTTGAGAAAATTGATCAGCAAGTGCGATTCCTACGGCCTCAAGAACTTCTTCTCGAGTTCGGAAATAATTGTAAATTGTACCATGTGATACATCAGCTTCGTCGGCTAGCTCATTCAGCGTAAGCTCTCCTCCTCCTTTTCTTGCGTAAATTCTTAAGGCTGCATCAACCAATGTTTGGCGTGTCTTCGCTTTTTTTTTGTGTCCACGGGTCAACTGTTCAGCTAAAGCCGTATCGCCTTCATTCAACATCGATTTAGACATGAATTTACCTAATCTATTTAACCATTAACCATGCATGATAATGAAATTTTATCCATTAAGCATCTCAAGACATTGACTGACCATGTGTATGGCCTGTTGAGATGAACCTTCGTGCATGATCACTCGATCTGGGCGCGTGATGATCATCCAACCTTGAGGGATTTTTTCAATAAAATCATCGGTAGTCGTTGCAGTGTTTGGGTTCATATTTTGCAAAGACGTATCAGGGCTGTTAAGTTGTAAAAACCGTCCTCCAATTTTCGTCCACTGCTCTTGAGTTGCTTGGTCTAATACGCTTACAGGATCAAAACCAACGCCAATAATCGTAAAAGTATCGCCAAGGACATCATCGCTTAGACACTTTAGATTATTAGGCAGGCTGACCTGACCTTGAGGCATTTGTCCACCGCGTAGCAGCTTGGATTTGCTTGAACCTTTGTAAAATAACCCTTGCTGAAAACGGTTTGCAGGCTTGATTTTGAGCTCCTCAAAAAAAGCCCTAGCAGTAGGAACTAATCGAACCGACTTCATGACGCCATGAACAGCGATTGCCAAAAACGCATTGCTTGGCATGACTAAGTGTCCCATCATTTTTGCCAGCTCGATCATTTTTTTGGCATGAGGTTTTCTTTCCTGATCATAACTATCAAGAATTTTTGGAGAAGCACTCCCGCGTGTGACCCATGCCAGTTTCCACGCGAGATTGGCAGCATCGCGTAGACCTGCAACCAGTCCCTGACCCACAAATGGAGGCGTGATATGCGCAGCGTCACCCACAAGAAACACGCGGCCTTGTTGAAATCTGTCACAGCAACGTGCATGAAAACGATAGACCGCATGTCGTTCTATACAAAGATCTTTGGCATTTATCCAAGGTGCTAGTAATTCTGCAATTTTGTCTGGGTTCTCCATCTCCTCTCTGGTCTCCCCCGATTGCAGCATAAACTCCCAGCGCTCTCGACCACCCGGTGCAGGCATATGGGGTGTAGGCCGCTTGGGATCACAAATAAATTCGATATGATCAATCGCTTTACCTTGTCTGTTTTTAGCATCGACAATTAGCCAATCTTCGGCATAAGTTTGACCTTGAAAATCCTGTCCGATCAAGCTGCGAACTTTGGAGCTGGCGCCATCAGCCCCAATCAAATATTTTGCTCGGACTGTAAAAATGTCCTTCTGCGCATTCTCTAATGTTGCAATAACGCCATCATCGTCTTGTGTAAAATCAATTAGCTCCAAGTGACACTGACTTTGCACATGCGCGTATTGCTTCACTTTTTTACGCAAAGCATGTTCTAAATCAGGCTGATAAAAAGTGACTAATTTAGGATGACCATCAATCTTGCCTTCCGCATTGACGCGACCGAACTGCCCAACATAAGGGCAATGCATTTTGACTTCAGGAATGATGATTTTTTCAAAGGCATCTTCTGATAAACCAACCATTTGCAGGATTCTGAGCGCCTCATTATCAAGCGCAATAGCGCGCGGCATTAGCAGTACATCAGATGCCTTATCAATCACCAGTGTTTGTACACCGTAGCGTCCTAATAATGCAGCAAGTGCAGCGCCTACAGGGCCATATCCAACGATGAGTACATCAGTCGATTCTGGTACAGAAACAAGGTTATTGGTCGCCATATTTGATCTCGCTGTGTGAATCGGTTAAAGATTGACGTAAAACGGAAATTGCCCAAGTACTTTTCGGATTTCTGATTCAGACGTGTCGTCTTTTAATTCCACATCAATGACCGTACCGCGCGACTTATCATCTCGTACCGTTAACGTAAAACCTGATAAATTTGCCTTATTCAAGGCGAGTGTGAGGGTTTGTTTAATTTCGAGATGTTTTAATGCTGGCTTAAAAATCTTGCCAACCGCAGTTAATGGTATCTCAGGAATAATATGAATGTGCTTGGGCATTGCAGCACGTTCGGTGATTTGAGTTTCAAGGAATGAAAGCAGCTCAACTTCTGTCGCTTTTGCTCCAAATTTCAGCTGCACATAGGCAACTGGTAACTCACCAGCATGTGCATCTGGTCGCCCAACTGCTGCAGCAAGCTCTACGGCTGGATGTTTGTGCAATGGTTCTTCAATCAGTGCTGGGTCGATATTATGACCACCACGGATAATCAGTTCTTTTTTACGTCCCGTCAAAAAGAAATAGCCCTCAGCGTCTTGTAACCCCAGATCACCAGTATTCAACCAATCTTTACCATCTTCTAAATCCACCCATAGCCCTTTATTCTGAGCAGGGATACGATAACCAGCAAAAACATTAGGTCCTGAAACTATCAAAACACCGACCTCATTGGGCTCGCAATCGCTAATATATTTCCCGCTCTCATCCAGTCGAACTGCTTTCATCTCCTGTCCCGGCACACGTAATCCGATAGAGCCTAAGCGACGCTCACCCAACGGAGGATTAACACTGCTCACGCAAGTTGCTTCAGTAAGCCCGTAGCCTTCTAATATCTTTAGACCAGTAAGTTCCTGAAAATTGCGTAAAACTTCCACAGGTAATGGTGCTGCGCCACACAAACCATATTCCAGTGAATTGATACGATGGTTTGCGATTGGTACTTGTAATAGCGATGCGTAGAGAGTCGGTACGCCACTGAAAAAATTAATCTTGTGCTGCTCGACGATCTCCCAGAAGCGTTTCACCACGCCTTCGCCGCGATAGCCTTGCGGTGTTCCTAAGACGACATGTGCACCTTTGGAAAAAGGCAGTAAACCTGTGACTAGTACGCCATTGACATGAAACAGCGGTAAGCCGCAAAAGATATTTTTGCCCGGACCGACACCATCACCAAGGAACTGAGCGGCACTCCAAGCATTCGATACTTCATTGCGATGACGCCGCATGGCGATCTTCGGTATCCCTGTCGTACCGCCAGTACAAAAGAATGAGGAGTAGTCATCCGCCGAAAAGCGTCGACCTGAAATCAATTTATTTTTTCGTTGTCGCTTTAATCCACGGTTAAAGTCGTGAATGCCAATATGACGAGGCAGCAGGCTATGAACACCTTGAATGCCGTGCAGGTTGAACGCTTCGCGTTTTTGCAGCAACTTAGCCGCAACGCCTCTGATACCGTGAACTTTGTCCGCAATATTGATCAAAACCAGATGTTTTAATGAAGTCACCTGTGGCAGAGCTTTAGCCATTTTTGGCCACACATCCGTATTAGGAAATGGCGCCAGCGTCACGACGATGGAGGCATTTGCTGCATTGAGCAACTCTGCAATGGCAGCAGGTTCAAGCAGTGGATTGATCGCGGTCACAATGCCAGCAGCCTGCCCTCCCCAAATGACACAATGCGTTTCGGGCAAATTTGGCAAAACAAAAGCAATGACCGTATCTTTCGTCGCACCGAGGTGGTGGAAAAAATTAGCAGTCTGGGTAATCCGTGCCAATAAAGTCTTATATGTCCAGACTTCTGGTTTTCGATGATCTTCAGTACGAAGAAAAAATGATAGCGCAGGAGCATTCGGATTGATCACCGCACCACGCCTGATCATGTCGTAGGTACTGACAGGTAGATCTGGAGGAAAACCTTGATCTTCAACCCGCAGGACATCGGCTTGCGTTGCTATGCCTTTCATAAAGGCTGTCCTGCATCAACAATCGTGTGCTGTTGACGACCCAAATCAATCTTGCCATCGCTGCTGCAAATCGTCAGTTCTAGACGATCTCCCGATTGCAGATATTGGCTACGGCGTTGTTGCGACTTCTTAAATAGCTGCCACTTCTTGGCTTCAGGTAATAGACTCGTCAAACGCACGATTGCAGGAGATGGCAAGCCCAATGCGCATCCTGTGGGCGTTCCAGTCAGCAGTACATCGCCGAGTTCGAAATTAGCAATCTGAGAAAATTCAGTCAAAGTTTCCGCTGGCTTAAAGATCAGATTGGCTGTGCTGTCGTTTTGGCGCATCTCACCATTGACGGACAGTGTTAATTTTAGATCATTGAGATAATGCATCTCGTCACGCGAGAGCAAACACAGCACAGGCCCTAGTGGACAAAAAGTACGATAACTTTTTCCCTTATGGAACTGCATTTGCGGAATCTGCACATCACGGGCTGACACATCGTTGCCGATACAGATACCAGCGACATATTCATGTAAATTTTCACGGGTCACTTGAACCGCACTAGAGGTTTTTTTGCCCAGAACCAGTGTTAATTCAATTTCATAATCAAGTAATTTGACATGGCTTGGTTTGATGATCGAGCCTTGTGGATCAGTGATAGACGCTGACGATTTGGTAAAAAACATATTAAATGTGAGTGCGTCTGGATCTAAGCCAGAATCGATAACGTGCTGGCGGTAATTAGTACCCTGACAGAGCACTTTTGCATTTTCAGTAATTGGCGAAAGTAATGTGACCTGACTAACATCAATGGATGGCACTTCTTTTTGTGCCTCAAGTTTTAGTGCCTCTAAGCCAATCGTCAATAAATCAGCCGTTGTCGTGCAAGGAATAGCAAGTGGAATAATCTTATCCTTTGCAATGACTCCCCAAGAGGTCGTTTTCTTGAACTGATAGCGCACAATATTCAGTGACATGTTTGATACTCCAAAAATTGATTAGCCAAATAGTTTGGCAAGTGTGATGAGTTTACGAATTGACAAATCAGGACTATGTCGTAGGTTATGGACTAGTCCAGCGACGTTTGCAGGAGTGAATTTAGGTTTGGTAAAGCTCGCTGGCATCAGCTGTCCCCATTGCGCCATGGCAGCACGATTGACTTCGTGAATCCCTGTTGGAACATCCGCAGTAAAAACATCACCATCGCAATAATGTTCATGCTTGTCACCCCAAGGATCTTCCCAATAGTCAAAGATCTGACTACCCAGAATGTGACGCCCCATGCCCCAAGCATGTTTCCAACCGCGCTCGCGTAGCATTCGTTGTCCCACGCCAACCGCATCGGCATCCATTACCTCAAAAGCACTGTGGCTATAACAAGGCATGAAACCCTGTGCCAATGCCAACGTATGGTGATCTGCTGGAGTGTCACCGAGGTTTAAGCGTAAAAATGCAACCGCAGGAGAACCGTCTGGTAAGACCTGTACATCACTCGGAATAAATCCGAAATGTTGGGTATACCACGCACATGTTTCTTGGAAATTGGCAACTTCGAGCACAACATGGCCGAGACGAAGAATTTCTGGAGGCTGTACGCTTGGGCGCTGAGTCGCATTCACACGAGGATGTGCATCGCCTTGATTGACAATCAAGGCTGAACGATGCGGTAAAGATTCACTCGCAACTCTCCCCCACACAGCTTCCACAGTAAATCCTGAAGGATCGTTGAGTCTGACGCACTCTCCTCCCCCAAATGGCAATAATTCAATCTCTGATGTACCAGTTAATTGGCTTAGTTTAACGATATCGTTTCGCGAAGCGACGGTTAATCCAAATCCAATAAATCTGGATTGATTACCACGAATCACTCGATAACAATACGGCTCGCTACTTACACATCGAAAATAGATTTCATGGTCCGACCGAAATGCAACACATAAACCAAAATCCTCCAAAAATCGCTCTGCTTCTGTAAGGTCAGGCCGTTCAAAGGTCAAGTAAGCCAAGTTTTGTGCACAGACCGTTGGCGTTAGGTGACGACTTGGCTGTGGTGTGTTGAGATTGGGCATGGTTTATAACTCTGGTTAGGAATGTCTATTGATCACCAATAAATGACTTTATATTCAATATTGACATAATAGTCAATATTGTTAATTTAACGTGATGACTTTCATCTGTAAATATTTATGAAAATATGAAGGAAAAATTAAAAATATATTTTTATAACAAATATTTATATCAATTTAATTTTTTAGATCTTAAAAAATATTTTTTTATTATCTGTCAGTGGATGACGTGCCATTAAGAGCTTTTATGATGCCAACAGGACGATCACTATGCGCTTTCAAAATGCCATTTACTTTGATTTTTATCATTTCACTTACGCCTGGAATATACGTATCCATTCCCCAAGTATTCCGATTAATGCTGGAATCTGCGGTGACACGAATCGAAATCATATGAGATTGAGCATCGTATTGAGGTGGTTCTAGACTGACTTCAAATTTGATTGGATTGGTAATACCTCTGATGGTGAGGTTGCCGTAGACCGTGCCATGATTAAGATTATGGCGGATGACTTTTGTACTTTGAAAATTGATTTCCGGATACTGTTGAACCTTAAAGAAGTCTTCTCCTTTAAGGTATGTCTCTTGTATTGATGAACCCGTAGAAATACTCGAAGCTAAAATGTTGATTTTTAAGCCAATACTAGAAGTATCACCAGAAAGATCGCCATTAATTTTGGCATCATAGCTTTTGAAACCACCATCGACCTGCAGGCTTCCTTGAGTCTGAAAAAGTACTTGGCTATTTGATTGATCAACTTCCCAACTTAAGGCGTAGGAAGAATGTTCAAAAGCAAACTCCATCAAAATAATGACCAGTAATAGAAGCAATTGCTTTTGGAATTTTTCAGCTAAAAGCCAATTACTAAATTTAGCCATTAGAAACCTCAGTCATTCGGTTTTTGTTAACGCTTTCTGGCGCGTTCAGCGATCGCAAGAATAGGGCTTCTCAGCACCCTACCCACCTTTCCACCAAA
>JASLGO010000095.1 GCA_030150135.1 Aquirhabdus sp. | reverse complement strand
GACCGCATCATTGTCCTCAAGCAGTGCAAATACCTTACGTAAAAACATGATGTTATTGCCAGCATACTCAGTTTTACTCGGTTTAATTGCATTACTGGGCTATATGGCAATCGCATCTGGCGTCAAAAACTTACCTGAATTCGCTCAAGGTTTTGCGCAATATGGTAATAATTTTGCGATTCCCGCATTGTTCATTCACAGTTTTTCATCATGGTTTGTTGGCGTTGCATTTGCTGCGATTGGCATCGGCGCGCTCGTTCCTGCTGCCATCATGTCGATTGCTGCGGCAAACCTATACACTCGCAATATTCACAAAGAATTTATCAACTCCGCAATGACGCCAAAACAAGAAACATTTATTGCTAAAAATATTTCTCTTGCAGTGAAATTTGGCGCTTTACTCTTTGTGCTGTTCATCCCAACTCAGTACGCAATTAACCTCCAGTTGCTCGGGGGTGTATGGATTATTCAAGTCTTACCAGCAGTCTTTATTGGACTATATACACGCTGGTTTGATCATCGCGCACTCTTGGTTGGTTGGTTAGTTGGTATGGTTGTCGGGAGCTGGATGGCCTATTCCGTACAATTCAAACCAATCTTCACATTAACCGTCATGGGCTACAGCATCCCAGGTTATTCAGCATTGTATGCTTTAGTGATTAATTTGTTTGTTGCATCAACAATTACAGCTGTCGTTCGCTTATCCAAAGTTGAAGCTTCGAAAGATTTAACTGTTTGTGCAGATTATGAGTCTGATTAACCACACCAAGCACATTCAATCAGCCTAATTGAATGTGCTCGTTACAGCTTAACTCTAAATTAAACCTAAAAACCTAGACATGAGCGGTATCTCAACTCGCCATCATGTCTAGATTTACGTTACAATTCGCTCATGCTTTTATCTTCTTGCGTCTACAATGACGCAACCTCATCGCAAAGATAATCTCTCTTTTACCTTAAAATAAATGGAAACTCCCATGACTCAACTTGCTAATATCATTGAACAAGCTTTTGAAGATCGTCTCAAATTTTCACCAACCAACGCACCACAAGATGTGCGTGATGCTGTTGCAGAAGCATTGGCTGGTTTGGATAACGGTTCACTGCGCGTCGCTGAAAAAATCGGTGGTTCATGGCAAGTTAATCAATGGCTCAAAAAAGCTGTTCTCCTATCATTCCGTTTAAATGATAACGTGCCTTTAAGTGGCGGAGATTCCTTACAATTTTTCGACAAAGTTCCTACAAAGTTTGCAGACTGGAATGAGGCACAATTCCAAGCAGCAGGAATTCGTGTTGTTCCACCAGCAACCGCACGTAAAGGTAGCTTTATTGCTCGCAACGTGATCTTGATGCCATCGTACGTCAACATTGGCGCGTATGTGGATGAAGGTTCAATGGTTGATACTTGGGCAACTGTAGGTTCGTGTGCTCAAATTGGTAAAAACGTACATTTATCTGGTGGTGTGGGTATCGGCGGCGTACTGGAGCCATTACAAGCGAACCCAACAATCATTGAAGACAATTGTTTCATCGGTGCACGTTCTGAAATCGTTGAAGGCGTGATCGTTGAAGAAGGTTCAGTGATTTCAATGGGCGTTTACATCGGTCAATCGACTAAGATTTATGACCGTGAAACTGGTGAAGTGACTTATGGCCGTGTACCAGCAGGTTCAGTCGTTGTATCAGGTAATCTGCCGTCTGCAGATGGTAAATACAGCTTGTATGCGGCTGTGATTGTGAAGAAAGTTGATGCACAAACACGCTCTAAAACTGGTTTGAATGAGTTGTTACGCGTAGATTAATACCAGCCAACATGTAAAAACTACGACGTGGCAGCTATTAGTTATTTTTTTATAAACATTAGAGGTTCGTCGTGGTTCCTACAAAAGAATCGACAGATAAGCATTACTTCATCACAACTGACATGCAGTCAGGTCAGTATTTCTTTAAGAAAATCTCAAGAACTGTTCGTTTTAGCGCTGATGATTTCGAAGAGTTTTCTGAGCAATTCCGTCGAATGATTTATGAATTAGGGCTTTGGAAGGAGCACTATGGTCGTAAAGCAAATGAACTCAATTTGATCATTGAGGTACATCCTTGGATATTAAAACGTGTTCGCGATCATTTGGCACATCCGTTTCCTGCTGGACATCCGTACGGTGACTTTGCGCGAAAGCACCCTATAACCATTCACTTGTATGACCAACTTGACCATAAAGGACAGCATTACAGGCTGGCTGATGGTAAATTATCGATTACAAGACCACCATCATCTGAATCAAATACATAAAACGATTAAATCTTAATCTTACGCGCATGAAAATGTTTAAAACGCTGGTCTTAATACTATCTTGTTGATTCTGAACTTGGTATGATACGCGCCGTTGGGGGCGTGGCGAAATTGGTAGACGCACCAGATTTAGGTTCTGGCGCCGCGAGGTGTAAGAGTTCGAGTCTCTTCGCCCCCACCACAAATTTGTGGTAATTATTAAAGAAGCCCTAAAGCAATTAGCTCTTGGGCTTTTTTATTGTTTGTCATTTGAAAGTTGCTTAATGAGCAAAACTTATGCAACACTGCACTGATTAATAATTAGCAAAAAATATAGTTTATAAATGGATCATAAAATTTCGGAGTAAAAATCATGGCTAAGCTCAAAACAACTCTTATGCTAGTCACACTCATGATTCCTACGATTACCCTTGCATCTTCACTCAATGTAAAAACTGGCGCTTGGGAAACAACGACTAGCAGCTCAATGAATCAAGCCACGATTCCCGCTGATGCTCTAGCAAAAATACCTCCTCAAATGCGTGCACAAATTGAAGCGAAAATTAAAGCCAACCAAGCGCCTCACGTCACAAAAGTTTGTATTACGCAAGATGATCTAAATCAAAACAAAATGCTCGAATCAGGACAAATTCTTAATTGCACGAGTAAAATTACTTCAATGTCGTCGAATAAGATGACGACTCAAAGTAGTTGCCCACCGCCACACGAATCCACTGCCGTATCGACTGTCGAAGCGATTACTCCCGAAAAAATGGTAGGGACAATTGATATTACCCAACCAAACAATGGAAAAATTCACATCGACATTAAAAGTCAGTGGTTATCAGCGAGTTGTGCAGGAGTTCCTCCACGCACAGATTGGAAAGCAAAAATGGAAGAGATCAAGAAACGTCACCCTGACAAATTTCAATAATTTTTTGATATTTGTTCTAATCAAAAATAAAACCTCACAATCAAGATCATTGTGAGGTTTTATACGATACGAATCTAATAATTTAGAAACTATGCTGCATCTTCATCATCATCCGCACTAGAGATACCAAGCTCTTTCAGCTTACGCGTCAGTGTATTACGTCCCCAGCCTAACAATTCAGAAGCTAAGCGCTTCTTGCCTTGACTATGTTCCAATGCAGCAAGAATCATGACACGTTCAAACATTGGTGTTGCGGTATTTAGAATTTGCTGCTCACCATTCATTAAATGTTGCTTTGCCCATAATCCAAGTGCTACATCCCATTCCGCTGAAGAAGTGCTTGTTAGCTGTACAGGAAGCTGTCCTGCTGCAAGATGATCAGTTTTTGTAGCAGCTGATGATTGTCCATTCGATGGTAAACGAAGTTCTGGTGGTAAATCAGTTAACAGAACTTCACGGCTACTTGCCATCACCGTTAACCAACGACATGTATTTTCTAATTGGCGAACATTACCCGGCCACGGCAATTGTTGTAAATATGCTGCAGTTTCACTACGCAACTTCTTAGGTTCAACAGACAACTCATGTCCTGCACGTTCAAGGAAATGCGCCGCTAGCATCGGAATATCTTCGCTACGATCTCTCAATCTTGGAATATGAATACGAATCACATTCAAACGATGGTATAAATCCTCACGGAATTTACCTTCGATGACTAATTTTTCTAAGTCTTGATGAGTCGCTGCAATGATACGAACATCGACATGCACAGGCATATGACCGCCGACGCGATAGAACTCACCTTCGGCAAGAACACGAAGTAATCGTGTTTGAGTCTCAAATGGCATATCCCCGATTTCATCGAGAAATAACGTACCGCCATTGGTTTGTTCAAAACGTCCTTGGCGTTGAGTATTTGCGCCTGTAAATGCGCCTTTTTCATGACCAAATAATTCAGTTTCAATCAAATCTTTAGGAATCGCCGCCATATTTAAGGCAATAAAAGGCTTCTTGGCGCGTGGTGAATGACGGTGTAATGCATGCGCAACCAGCTCTTTACCCGTTCCTGATTCACCGTTAATCAGCACCGTAATATGTGATTGCGCAAGACGACCAATTGCACGAAACACTTCCTGCATCGCTGGTGATTCACCAATAATCTCCACAGAACGAATTGGTTTACTTGGAACCATATCATCATTACTGCTTGCAGTAATTTGCGCAGTATGTTGAATCGCGCGCTGCACCAAAGCCAAAGCTTCATCAATATCAAATGGCTTCGGTAAATACTCAAAAGCACCTGTTTGATAACTGGAAACAGCAGATTCCAAATCCGAATGAGCTGTCATAATAATGACAGGTAAATCAGCATACGCTTCTTTAACTCGTGAGAGGAATGTCAGTCCATCCATACCGGGCATACGAATGTCTGTCAAAATGACATGCGGCTGCTCGCCACCTTCCAGTCGCGTCAGCGCACTTTGACTTTCTTCAAAGCTGACGACATTAAACCCCTCTTCTTTGAATGTTTTTTCCAGTACCCAGCGGATGGCTCGGTCGTCGTCGATGATCCAAATGGTCTCGTTCGACATAACTTACTCCCAAGGTAAAAATAAACTAAAAATTGTTTTTCCAGCTACAGAATGACATTCAATCATGCCGTTATGCAGATGAATAATATCGTGTGCAATACTCAAACCAAGTCCAGTTCCATTGGCACGTCCTGTGACCATTGGATAAAAAATCGATTCGACTAACTCTTCAGGAATACCAGGGCCATTGTCCTCAATATCCACCTGTATAACGCTGCGGTGAAGCGTATTATTAATGGTAAACATCCGTAAAATACGCGTTCTAAAAATCAGCGTTGGAACACGTCCTTGCATCTTGTGAGCATTTTCAGTCATGGCTTGCAGCGCATTCACTGCAATATTCAGCATGACTTGTATCAATTGATTTTTATCTGCTCGGATCTCTGGGAGAGATAAATCATAATCACGAATCACTTCAAACTTATCTTCTGATGGTGAGGAAAACTGACTCATGAACTGATTCAGAATCAATGATCGTACACGCTCAAGCGGTTCATGAATATTCACCAAAGCAAATGCAGGCGGCTTTCTAGAACCCAGCATCGTATCTGCCAAATGCCGTAGTCGATCGACTTCACTAATAATCACATCAGTATATTCAGCGCTACCTTGAGGTAATGTCCGGGCCAATAATTGTGTTGCACCACGAATTCCGCCTAGAGGATTCTTAATTTCATGCGCAACGCCTCGGACTAATTGCCTTGCAATCGAATGTTGCTGATTTAAATGTTCTTCACGACTGATCCGTAACAATCGATCCATCGGTTGAATTTCAAACAAAATACGATGATGTGAAATATCGTCAGGCGCTTCATTATCCATAATGAGCGACGCTGTATAATCCACAACTTTGTCACGCAAACCGATTTTCAGCACGGCTTCTCGGCGCGTATAGGGTTGACCATTTGCAAGTAATCGAGACAAGGCCACTTGTGCATCAAATTGCGGATCTTGGTCAATCAAAATAGAAAGCAACGGCTGTTTCAGTGCCCTGAATTGGCTGAGTTCAATTAACGCCTCACATGCAGGATTGAGATACTCAATACTCAAATCTGAACGCACCAATATAACTGCGGTCAGCATATGATCCGTGATGCGTTGATATTGCTCGAGATTCATAACGCTCCATCGTGCAAAACTTAAATACAGAGAAAACAGCATAAATGAGTGTTTTACTCAAAAAACTAGATAAACAATTAAGCTCTTATAAAATACTGAATTTTCAATATCCTAATATGAGTATATTAAAACCAGTTAAGGTTTCATCTATGCACTGCAAAACATAAGCCAACTTTTTAATAAAGCTGTTAAAAAGATCAAGAACATACCTTTTGTTAAGTCATCAAGTGATATAAATCACTTTTTTTAAAATTATTGTCTCAGATCGCTATAAAACTTGAATATGAAATGCACCACTCTGACAAATTCAACTATTTTTATTTAAAAATCCAGTTCAACCGCACCAAAACAATGCAATTAGTTAGGCAAATATAGCACCAAAACAATGCGTTGTTTGTGACAAATTTGAACTTTCATCGCTTCTTTTTTGAATAACTCACTTAATACTTACGTCTATCGCACAAAGCGCATACAATACGCAGGTCTAATGTTTGTTTAAGTTGAAATGCCGTATGAGTTCGCCAAAAGTTGGTTTTGTTTCCCTTGGTTGCCCTAAAGCGCTCGTTGATTCTGAAAGAATTCTCACGCAGCTACGGGTTGAAGGCTATGAAGTGGCTGCTGATTATGCAGGCGCGGATTTAGTCGTGGTCAATACCTGTGGTTTTATCGAATCTGCTGTACAAGAATCGCTTGATGCGATTGGCGAAGCCATCAGCGAAAATGGAAAAGTCATTGTGACGGGTTGCTTGGGTAAAGACGAAGACAAAATTCGCTCAATGCACCCTAGTGTTCTGAAAGTCACTGGACCTCAGGCTTACCAAGATGTCATGAACGCCGTACACGAATATGTGCCAGCACCACCTGAACATAACCCATATCAAGATCTTGTTCCACCTCAAGGCATTCGCTTAACACCAAAACATTATGCCTATTTAAAAATTTCTGAAGGTTGTAATCACCGTTGTACGTTCTGCATTATTCCATCACTCCGCGGAGATCTCGTTTCGCGCCCAATTAGTAGTGTTATGGAAGAAGCACAGAATCTTGTGAAAGCTGGTGTACAAGAAGTTCTCGTGATTTCTCAAGATACCTCTGCTTACGGCGTGGATCTGAAATACAAACTTGATTTCTGGAATGGTCAGCCGCTCAAAAGTAAATTCATTGATTTATGTGCTGCGTTAGGACAACTCGGTGTTTGGGTACGTCTGCATTATGTGTATCCATACCCGCATGTGGATGCGGTCATTGATCTGATGGCAGAAGGCAAAATTCTGCCTTACTTGGATATCCCATTCCAACATGCCAGCCCACGCATTTTGCAACTCATGAAGCGTCCTGCGCATAGTGAAAATACTTTGGAACGCCTTGCTGCATGGCGTGCGAAATGCCCAGACATTGTGATTCGCTCTACCTTTGTCGTTGGCTTCCCTGGTGAAACTGAGGAAGACTTCCAATACCTGCTGGATTGGTTGCAAGAAGCACAGCTTGATCGTGTGGGTTGCTTCACCTACTCACCTGTTGATGGCGCTGTAGCAAATGATTTGCCAGATCATGTCGCACCTGAAATTCAACAGGAACGTTATGAACGCTTCATGCAAACTCAGCAAGCGATTTCAGCGCAGAAATTACAAGCTCGTATCGGCCGCACCATGACAGTGTTGATTGATGAGTTTGATCTGGAGCATTCTGTGGCAATTGCACGTTCTTATGCAGATGCACCTGAAATTGATGGTCATGTATACATCGAAGATTTGACCACTGCTGATTTAGCACGTTTGAAATCAGGTGATAAAGTTGAAGTGACCATTACTGATGCAGATGAATATGATTTGTATGCGAATTTGGTTGTAGCTAACGTGTAAATCAGTTTTTCTTGAAGTTAAGAAAAAGGCTCTTGATCGATATGATAAAGTGCCTTTTTATTCTACAAAAAATCCCAACGCTGAATCACACATGCCTGTCCATGCTGAACGCCTTGTGAGTCAATCACACTCCACAATACAGTATCTTGGATTTTGAATCTGTGACCATTTTTAGCAATACGAATACCTTCATAAGTATCAATATAACCTTTACTCTGCGCCTCTTGTAGCAGTCGATCCCGCTCCTCTTGCAGCATCTGCTCCGCCGACAGACGTGAAGGCAAAACAACAAATTCATCCCAAGTCATTTGCCATAATTGCTGTGCGGTTTGATTGGCATAACGAAAAATGGGATCAACCTCCATGCCGTGTGATACCAATGCAAATGGTGCTTCATATAATCTTTGCGTAAGATCTGAACCAGCTGGTAATAAAGGCTGTCCAGTAAGTCGTAAAAAACTCTCAACGAGTAAGTGACTATAGGAGATGATCTTGGAGTCTTCGTAAGGTTTCATCAATCAACCACACACCGCATCTGCAGGTTTCGCCCCACCTTCCAAACTCACCACCGAAGCCGCAATTGCAGTTACTACTTTATCTAGCGATTGCCGTGAAGCAGCCACAACTGCATCAACCTCGTTGGTTGAATCCGTATTCGCAGGTAAACTGAACATCATACGACATGCAATGGAATGCGGCTTACTTGATGATGACGCATTCGGCGCTAAGTTCACTGAATCCTCTATTCGACTCACTGTCCAAGTTGCTGCAACATTTATACTATCAACATTCTTTGATGCACCACGCAGCGCATCAAAATTAGAGAAATTTGCCGCAATACGATAAACAGGCAAAGTTGTCGGAGAACCACTTGCATAACGATCAACCGCACCTAATCGTTGTAGCAGCCCAGCAGATAAACCATCTTTAAGCTCCGAACTGAGCGTCGAAGTCCAGCGTTGTAAATCCAGCACTTTCGATTGACCATTCGCAGTTTGTAAAACGATCTGAGTACGATCCAAACGATCTGGTAAATCCACAGGCAGCACTTCGATGATACGAACAGCATTGGTTGGCACTGGTTTGACCATCATCGTCGTCAGCGTATAGTAATTCGGTGTTGGCGAAGAACTACATGCACTGATGAAAAGCAGACCGCCAACACTAGCACTGCAAGCAAATAACTTGAATGTTTTAATCATTTTGCTCATGGTTTCGTTTTATCCTGATTTTTGTCCTTATCTTTGCTGAGGCTCGGTGCTTTACCACGTATCAGCGACTCTGGATGTTGTTCGATATAATCAGACATCAACTGTAGCGATGCCGCTGCCCGCGTCATTTGTTGCATTGCACGACGAATATCCTGCTGCATCGGTGCATCACTTGCCAGAATCGTTTGTGTTGATTGCATGGTTTTGCGTGCATCATCCAAAGTTGCCTGCATCGCAGGTGCAACTTTCCCATCCATTTGTTGAACGAGTTTATTGGTTGAATCGATCGTCGTATTCATGTTTGCCATGGTTTTTCTGAGATCTTGACCAATCTCGTCCAATGGAAATTTAGTCAGTTTGTCTGCAATCTGAGTCACTTGCGCTTGTAAGTTACTCAATTCTGTTGGCGTCGTTGGAATCTCAACTAGACCTTTATTAAATCTCAATTCCGATGGCTTCGCTTTCGGGAAGAAATCCAGCGCAATATAATTTTGCCCTGTGAGAATATTTCCAGTACGCATTTGAGCACGCAAACCACGTTGAATAAATTCAGCTAATATCTTTTGATTAGGATCAAACTCACGGCCATGCGATAGACGCGATGGATAAACCACAGCAACAACAGGCATCCTTAACTGTCTATACGCGGAATCAAACTCTACATTGATCGACTGTACATAACCTAGCTCAATACCTCGGAAATCAATCACTGAGCCTTTAGTCAGTCCGCGTAGAGATTGATCAAAATACATCATAAAACGAATCGGCTTGCCATCAGATTCTTTTAATGCATCTTCTTGAGTTTGCGCTAAAGTAAACGATGCGTTACTTGCAGCAATTTCGGCATCAGAATTATCTGGAAAACCAAATGCAATCCCGCCAGAAACAATACTCGCTAGAGATTGAGTATTCACTTTGAAACCCGATGCATTCAACGAAACATCTAAGCCGCTTGCATGCCAAAAACGCGTATCAGTTGTCACGTAATGATCATAAGGTGACTGGATAAAAATCTGAAGTTGCACACTTTTTCCATCATCAGCAAGTTTATAACCACTGACTTGTCCAACATTAATTCGACGATAATAAATCGGCGAACCAATATCCAAGGACCCCAAATCCGTTGATTGTAATGTATATGTTTTACCAGGTACGTCAGCTGCAATCGCTGGAGGTGACTCTAAACCCGTAAAATCCTCACGCGAAGTCTTTGACTTTCCGCCATCTACACCGATATACGCGCCTGACAATAAGGTACTAATCCCAGATATTCCGCTCGTCCCAATTCGAGGACGAACCACCCAGAATCGAGTATCGTCAACAGCAAAACTTCGTGCAGATTTACTTAATTCAATGGTTACTGTGACATGAGAATGATCATCAGAAAGTCCAATATTTTTGACCAGACCAATATCAACTTCTTTATAACGGACAGTTGTTTTGCCTGCTTGTAAACCATCAGCAGTACGGAATGACACTGTAATTGTAGGCCCTGTGTCTGTAATGACTTTTACAACCAAAGACAATCCAATCGCTAAAGCAACTAAAGGAATAATCCATACTAATGAAAAGCGTAGGCGTTTTGGCTGTACCGTACGAGGTTCAGCCAAGACCTTTTCTGAAGGCAAGTTTTTTGAAGATAACTGCTCAGGTTGATCAGAATCATGATGAGGTTGCTGTTGATCAGTCATTTTTTAAATTAGCCTTTTCTATCATTACTTTGTGGCGAAAGCACTGTGGATTGGAGATTTGACTCATTATCCTGTTTGTCATGTTTTTGGTATCCAAGACAATAATTATCCCAAATAATCCGTGGATCAAAACTTAACGAAGCCAACATGGTTAACACCACAACCGCACCAAATGCAACGGCACCAGGCCCCGCTGAAATTGATGCTAAGGATTGCATTTGAATCAGCGCAGTCAATAAAGAGACGACAAACACATCAATCATTGACCAACGACCAATAAACTCAACCAATCGATATAACGTTGCACACTGTTCTGGACGCCATCTTCTTTTA
>JASLGO010000029.1 GCA_030150135.1 Aquirhabdus sp. | reverse complement strand
GCACCAGTGCGCTTGGCAGTCTCGACGATTTCCTGAGCCGACTGATCAATCAAACGATGATCGAATGATTTCAGACGGATACGGATTCTTTGGTTAGCCATAACATCACTTCCAAACCAAAAATCAAATAAAGAACTAATCTCCGCCGACTTTCTTCCTAAGAAGAAGTAGCAAAGACGATGAATTCACTAAGGTCGAGAACGATGCCCCAACTGTAGGCTAGTTATCAAAGAACAATAGCTAGCCTGAAAAACGTGTTGCATTCTAATCATTGATCAAACTTTTAGCAAGTATATTCACTGCTTTATTTTTAGATAAATGATGTTTACTTAACAAACTTATTATTTTCGAGTTACGTAATCGAGAGCGCGCTCAAGTAATTGATTCGCAGGATAGAACTGTTCGACAGGAACACTGCCTATTTGCTCTGGCGATTGTACATACGCAGTCACCTGAGTGCCTTGAGTCATCTCGTCATAACCATTATCCGACAAAAACATGATCAAATTTTGCGGTGTAATTTCTGGATGAAACTGAAAGCCTAATACGCGATCACCATATTGAAAGGCTTGATTTGGACATGCTTCATTTTCTGCAAGCCAAATAGCACCGTGAGGTATTTCAAATGTATCGCCATGCCAGCTTAATGCAATGATCGAATCAGGGAACTGAAAGACGTTTGGATGAGATGAACGCGCAGGTTTTCCAGATACACGCCACCATCCGATTTCTTTAACTTTATTTTTAGTAACTGGCGCACCTAAGCTATTTGCAATTAATTGCCCACCTAAGCAGAGCCCTACCACAGGCTTACCTAAATCAATAAATTGACGAATCCACTGCTTTTCAGCAATCAGCCACGGATAGATATCCTCATCGTTTACACTCATCCCGCCGCCCATAATGATTAATAAATCCACATCATCATAAGATGGCAAAGTGATATGAGAGTCACCTTGAGCTAGAGTAAAAAACTCTGTAGTGGTCACAATAGCCTGATGCCGTGTTAACCAAACCTCAGGACTACCTAGACCTTCGTTGGCAATATGCTGGAAGTAATGAACGCGCAAATGAGACATTTGGTATTCCTTTAAATAGTGAAACAAATATTCCAAGTTGTATCATTTTAAAAATATTGCAGCAATTTTACTGTTTAACTTGCTTTACAATGATGACTTTCGCACAACCTTGATATGAGACGGCGACTCGATTGTTTAATTTACCACCCCACTTCTTATCCAAAATCTCGCCTGTCCGATTATGGAAGTCCGCGCCACTATCTACACGTGAGGCACGAACCCTGCTCACACTCATGCTTCCGATTTTACTCACTCAGGTTGCACAGGCAGCATTTGGATTAGTTGATACGATTATGGCTGGTCGCGTCTCACCCGCAGATCTTGCATCGGTTGCCTTGGGGGTTGGTTTTTGGTTGCCGTTATTGTTACTGATTAGCGGGATTTTACAGGCAACCACGGCATTGGTCGCTCAAGCATTCGGTGCTCGCGTATTAGATGAACAATCGATACACAGAATTCCTCTTATTACACGCCAAGCATTATGGTTAGCATTAGCGCTAGGTCTAGCTGGCTTATCGTTATTACAACTGTCACCGCTATTATTTACACCGCTAGAAATGCCTCAACCGTTACAAGAAAAGACTCGGTTATTCTTATTTGGTATTTCATTTGGCATGCCTGCCATTGCATTTTATACAACACTGCGCTGCTATACAGAGGCTCTTGGCAGACCTCGACCTGTGACGATCATTAGTATCGTTGGCTTAATCCTTACTGTGCCGACAAACTATTTATTTATTTATGGTTTCCATATTGGATCGATTCATGTTCCTGCTTTAGGCGGAGCAGGTTGTGGGTTTGCAACAGCAATCATTGAGTGGTTCATGCTGATTGCATTAGTTATCTATTTATCTACAGCTAAGCCCTATCAGACCATTCGTATATTTAGCCACTTTAATCGTCCTGATTTTGCGTTAATTCGTCGTATTGTGGTTTTGGGTTTTCCAATTGGTATTGCGATTTTTTTTGAGGTGACTTTATTTAGCTTCGCTGCAATTGTCCTAAGTCCTCTCGGAGATACTGTGATTGCTGCACATCAGGTTGCTCTTTCGGCAACCTCTCAGCTATTTATGATTCCTTTATCATTAGCAACCGCTGTGACCATTCGCATGGGACAGTTTTATGGACAAAAAGATGCCGCAGCCATGCGTCGATTACGTCGCGTAGGACTCACGCTTGGTAGTTGTTTAGCGCTTTTATCCATGAGTTTCATTGCCATTTTTCGCCATGATATTACTGCAATTTACAGCAGTGATTTACATGTCCAAACCCTTGCAGCAACTTTGCTACTCTTTGCGATGGCATATCAGTTAGCAGACTCATGGCAAGTCACGACAGCGGGATGTTTGCGTGGTATGCAAGATACAAGCGTTCCCATGTTGATTACGTTCTTTGCCTATTGGGTCGTCGCCTTCCCTACTGGGATATTACTCTCAAGAGTTCTTAACTATGGCGCTCAGGGCTTTTGGTTTGGCTTATTATTAGGGCTCGCTGTCGCCGCAACTCTGCTCCTACTTCGCTTACGAGTTCGTGAGCGGCGAGTTGCACATCAATTTAAAACATCGACAGAAAAATAATCGGCAAATGGAGCAAAAGAAAAAATATAAATGATGCATAAATACCCATAAAACAATTCATTCTTAGATTGCCAAGCCATGAGCAATCGTGACATGCTAAGAGCCATTAACTGATGCAAAAATGAGGCGCCTTGCTCGTCGCGACGCTCACAGAAATTGTAGGAAGGAATCTCCCATGTCAATCATCTCTCGTACGCCAGGTAGTCGTTTTTTGAAACTGGCAGGAATGACAGCAAGCATAGCCACGAAAGCAGTATCACACTCCATCAAATCACTTAGCAGCAGTGAAGAAGAAAAAACAGCTTCGCGCAGTGAACTCTATGGAGAGATTGGCGCAAAGATCGCGGACACCCTAGGTCATATGAAAGGCGCGGCGATGAAGGTCGGACAAGTAGCGTCACAATATAAAGATTTATTTCCACCAGAAATTGCATCAGCATTAACCAAGCTTCAACGTCAGGCACCCGCTGTGGATTTTTCCATTATGCGCCATCAAATTGAACGCGAACTGGGTAAACCTCTCGATCAAATTTTTAAAAGTTTTGATGAAAAGTCCTTTGCTTCAGCATCGATTGGACAAGTCTATCGCGCCGTTCTACACGACGGTCAAAATGTCGTGGTCAAAGTACAATATCCGGGCGTTGATGAAAGCTGTGACAGTGATTTAAAACAACTCCGAATCGCTTTAAAGCTCGCTGGCGTACTCAAGATCGATAAAAAACTTCAAGATGCTTTATTTCATGAAATCCAAGAAAGTCTGCATGCTGAACTGAACTATTTGCAAGAAGCACATAACTTGAATGTCTTTGCCGCGTTTCATAATTTGCGTGACAAGAAACTCATCATTCCAAAAGTGTTTCCAGAATACTCAAGCCGTCGAGTCTTAACGCTCAGTGAAGAAAAAGGCGACTGCGTTGATACCGCTGCTAAATATCCTGCTGAAATTCGCAATGAAATCGGTCTACGCATGTTTCATATGCTTGCCGATGAGATTTATCTTCTCAATAGCTTTCACTGCGATCCGCATCCGGGCAATTTTGCATTCCGACCTGATGGTTCTGTGGTGGTCTATGACTTTGGCGGGGTCAAAGAACTGGATCAACCGATCATCAAATCCATCAAAAAGATGATGAACGCCGCACTGAACGATAATGTGCCGCAGCTTGAAGATGCATTGCGCGAGCTCAAACTGCGCAATTATCATGGTCAAGTTCCTGCTGACTTCATTCTCGAATGGAATCATGTTCTCGCCGCACCAGTCAGTAAAGCTTTTGACTTTGCGACCAGTGACATTCATCTTCAAACCACTGCACTACTCAAAAAATCACTCCCCTATTGGGACTGTTTCACGCCATCCGCGGAAGTTCTGATGTTGAATCGTACACTGAGTGGACAATATTGGAATCTCGTTCATCTTAATGTTCAAGCGAACTTTAGACCACTCGTTGAGGAATATATTAAGGAATAATGCGTTAAAATAGCGCGAATGACTTAATAGATAGGAACTGTTATGCCTGCTGCAATCTCTGCACTACTTAATGCGATTGATCATGAACAAGCGAAATTTTCGGATGTACTTGATCTGATTAATGCACATTATGAATTTACACCGACTGCGTTTGATAATGGCAAATTGCATAACGCAGCAGGCGAAAACTCAGGAAGTTGCCGCGTGTTTTCTTTTGCCCAGTTACATCATCTCAGTGACTTAGACACCTTGAATTTGTTTGCAGAACACTACAAAGCGGTTCTCGCGAATCCTACAGGTGAAGATCATCAGAATATTCGTAACTTTAAACATTACGGCTGGGCTGGGATTATTTTTCATGGTCAAGCATTAAAAGAAATATCACCTGTTTCATAATTTTTTGAATGTGCAAGCCTCATAAAGACCTGATCAAACTCAGGTCTTTTTTTATTTTCAAACAATAGTTCATCACCCCCAAAAACACACTTGACTCTCCACTTAACTGGAGGGTGTATAGTGTGCTTAGGCATCCATGTTTGAGGTTTTTATGTCTACCCTAGAACTATTGAGAACAAAGCAGCCTAGAACAGAGCTACTAAAAATAAAGCTGCTTAAAATTGGCGAGTTATCCAAGCAGACAGATATTTCGGTTAAAACGATTCGATATTATGAATCGCTCAACTTGTTATATCCCAATGGTCGTACGGATGGGCAATTCCGTTTATTTCACCCTGATACCGTGACTCGATTGAATTTTATCAAACGTCTGCAATCCTTTGGTTTGAGTCTAAATCAAATCAAGGCATGTTTGGAAAACTATGATCAGGGTGATTTACCTTGTCATGAGATTCAACAGCAACTCGTTCAACAAATGACTGACATTGAACATAAGATCAATGAACTCACGCTATTACATTCTGAACTCGGTCATATATTAAAGCGATGGCAAGCCAATCCTACGCCACAGACGGGCACGATTTGCCCAAATTTAAAGATTTAGCTTCAACCTTTGAGCATCAATCATTGAATGAATCGTTGGGAGCATCATGATGACTATTTTACAATCGTTTCAGACTGGCAATAGCAAACAAAAAAGCATTCACGACGTCAAAGTGTATCGTATGTCTAACCCAGAGCATGAATGTCCTTGGGGATTACGTGCCGTGAAGTTGCTCACTGAAAAAGGCATCGCGTTTGAAGATCATAAATTGGCATCCAAAGCTGATGCAGAAACCTTTAAAGCACAATACGCAGTCGCCACCACACCACAGATTTTTTTTGGTAATGAGCGCATTGGAGGATATACCGACCTTGCAGCGTTTTTTGATGTGACCGCGGAAAAAGCAGAGTATTCATATACACCAGTGATTGCTTTGTTTGGTGTTGCCGCACTCATGACGATTGCACTCTCACAAAATCTGATGGGCTTTATGGGAATTTCTCTGTCCATGCTTGCGGCGCTAAAGCTCATGGATATTCAATCCTTTGCGGATAGTTTTGCAAAGTACGACCTCATCACAAAACGCTGGTCTTTATATGGCAAAATCTATCCATTTGCTGAGTTGCTCATTGGTTTGGGATTTTTATCTCATGTACGGCCTTTATTGACAGGTATTGCAGCAACTTTAGTCGGTGTTTTGGGTGCAATCTCTGTATTTAAAGCCGTCTATATCGACAAAATGGCACTGAATTGCGCATGCATTGGCGGCAACTCGAAAGCGCCACTGGGAGTCGTGAGTTTTGCAGAAAATGGAATCATGGCAGTCATGGGATTGTTTACGGTTATACAAGGATTGCTTTTGCTATGAATAATCTACAACAACAATTTAGACGTTACAGCGGGGTTGTAATGATCACAGGCTTAATCCTCATGACGGGTTTAGGCCTATTCATCTATTCAGGACTTTACAATATTGGTGCTGACGATCATCACACCAAACCAGTATTTACGCTTATCGAAACCTTACGTGATCAATCTATCCATCGACGAGCAAAAGACATTGTCGTTCCTAACCTTGAAGATCCACAACTGATTCTCAAGGGCGCAGGGCAATATGCTGCAATGTGCACAAGCTGTCATTTGTCGCCAAGTACGAACGACTCTGAATTGAGAAGCGGGATGTATCCACAACCGCCAAACTTGTCAAAAATACAATTAGATCCAAAAAATGCTTTTTGGGTCATTAAACATGGGATCAAAATGAGCGCCATGCCTGCATGGGGCTCAAGCCATGATGATGCAACGATTTGGAGTATGGTCGCGTTTCTGCAAAAACTGCCAAATATGACACCACAACAATATAACGAGATCGTGGCTAAAGCACCGCCTGATGAGGATATGGATATGACTGATGATCATACGATGCACCAAGGTGGGCATCATGAATAACATTCAACTTTCTAGAAGGCAGTTTGTTAAAGGCATTGCAATTGCTGGTTTTGCAGCGAGCACAAATACATGGGCAAGAGAAACTAAACTCACAGCCGTTACAGGACAAACGCCTCAATTAAAAGGCAATACCTTTGATCTCACCGTCGATGAGGCTTGGGTGAATTACACAGGCACGCCTCGCCTCGCAACCGTAATCAACGGCAGTTTACCTGCGCCAACGCTTCGTTTTAAAGAAGGTGAAACTGTCACCATTCGCGTGACCAATCGATTGAAAGAACAAACGTCTATTCATTGGCATGGTCTGCTTTTACCGTTTGGTATGGATGGCGTTCCGGGTATTAGTTTTCATGGTATTGATGCTGGGCAAACCTTCACCTATCAATTTCCAGTTCAGCAAAGCGGCACATATTGGTATCACTCCCATTCAGGCTTTCAAGAACAAACGGGCATGATGGGTGCGATTATCATCGAGCCACGTGAAGCTGAAACTGTCAAAGTTGATCAGGATTATGTCGTGATGCTCTCGGATTGGACAGACAAAGATCCGATGCGCCTCCTCGCTCAACTCAAAGCACAATCGGGCTTTGATAATTATCAGCAACCTACGGCGATGCAGCTTATGCATGATGCCAAAGCACAAGGCTGGAAAAATGCAGTTGAAGCACGAAAAATGTGGAATCAAATGCGCATGGTGCCCACCGATTACACAGATTTGTCAGCACATACCTATACTTATCTCATGAATGGGGTGAATCCTGCATCGAACTGGACAGGACTATTTAAACGCGGAGATAAAGTTCGGCTGCGCTTTATTAATGGCAGTGCACAAACCATTTTTGACGTGCGCATTCCTGGATTGAAGTTGACGGTTATTTCCAGTGACGGACAAATGGTTGAGCCTGTAACTGTCGATGAGTTCCGAATTGGGGTTGCTGAAACTTATGACGTTTTGGTTGAACCGATTGAGGATGCCTATACGATTTTTGCGCAAAATATTGATCGTTCTGGTTATGCCTGTGGCACGCTCGCAACGCGTCATGGACTCAAAGCAGAGATTCCACCACTCGACAAAATTCAATGGCTCACCATGGCAGACATGATGGGCGATATGTCGAGCAGAACGATTGCACACCATGCCAATACCGAATATGGTGTCAGTACCGACATGCATGTCGATATGCCCAGAATCAATCTTGACGATCCAGGCATCAACCTGCGCAATAACGGACGTCGTGTTCTAACCTATGCCGATTTGCACTCAATCGAACCCATCAAGAATGAGCAACGTGAACCAACGCGTACCATTGAAATGCACTTAACGGGCAATATGGAGCGCTATATTTGGGGATTTGACGGTTTAACCTTTAAGGAATCTAAACCTGTTCGGATTGCTAAAAATGAACGCGTCCGTATCTCGCTGGTCAATGATACGATGATGACGCATCCGATGCATTTGCATGGTATGTGGAGTGATGTCCGTGCGCCAAATGGGGATTTTCAAGTGAGAAAACATACTTTCTTGGTTCAACCTGCGCAGCGAGTTTCTTTTGATGTCACAGGCGAAGCTGGACGATGGGCTTGGCATTGTCATCTGATGTATCACATGGAATCAGGCATGTTCCGCGAAGTAGTGGTGGACTGATGATGGAACACTATAAACCACACATTTCATTTAGCTTATGGGCTTTATTGTTACTCAATGTTCCAGCTTGGAGTATGGATATGAGCGACATGTCGAACATGGACATGTCTATGCCTACAAAAAAAGACACGAATTTCAATACCCATTCCAGCACTCAGGTAAAACATCACCCGACTAAATCATCAAAACCTGCCGCACAGAAAGTCGTACAAACCACAGCTGCGATGGATATGGATCAGATGACATCCGTGGATCATGAGACGCATGATGTTCACACGGATCATAGCGCTGCTGATATGCAAAGCATGCCTATGCCTGACACATCTCAGCATGACATGCATCAGCACAACATGAATGCCATGCCCATGACGATGGACAATCAGCATATCAATTTGCCCATGAATGACATGCTGATGGATCACGCACATCAGAGTTCATCACCCGCCGATGCACGCAGTTCAGACTATTCGCAAGGTCGAGATTTGGGGCCGATTCATCCCCCGATGATGATGGGTAATGATCCACTCATGTCTCTCGCCGTCAAACGACTTGAATGGCAACATGGCAATGAAAACAATCAAGGCGCTTATGACATCGAGGGATGGTGGGGTGATGATTGGAATCGTGCCGTATTGAAGGCTGAAGGCGAAATTAGCAATCACAGTCTCAGCGATGCGCGAACTGAATTACTGTGGCGTAGACCGCTCACTACATTCTGGAATACAGAACTGGGAGTTCGCCAAGATAGTGGTTATACCAATAATAGAACGTGGGCTGCACTAGGAATCAACGGTATTGCACCCTATTGGTTACACTTAGATACCACGCTATATGCACGCGATCAAAGCCAAACAGAACTGATCCTGACGGGCGAATACGATTGGCGGATTACACAGCAGTTAGTCTTGCAACCTCGTGTTGAAATGAGTCTTTATAGCAAAAATGATCGATCAAATGACATCGGCGAAGGACTTAGCCAAATTCAATCAAGCGTCCGTCTACGCTATGAAATCAATCGACAATTTGCGCCATATCTTGGTGTTGAAAATAATCACGCTTATGGAAAAACCGCAGATTTACTGAATAGCTCAAACCAGAAATCGAACCAATCTTACGCTGTCGCTGGAGTGATGTTCTGGTTTTAACATCTCATCCATTATTGAGATTGGCTTGCATGATGTGCCAGCCAATCACTCACCCCAACACCCACCCAACGCCCACTGGCGAAGCAAGCTGTCAGTAAATAACCGCCTGTTGGCGCATCCCAATCTAACATCTCTCCAGTACAAAATACGCCTCGCCACTGCTTGAGCATCAGGTTATCGTCCACCGCTAACCGACTCACGCCACCGACGGTACTGATTGCCTCATCAATCGGACGCATGCCCACAATCGTGATGGTCAAATTTTTAATTGCATGAGCAATCGCCTGACCATCCACCCATAATTGTCTCGGCACTTGATCTCGAACCAGAGCCGCTTTTACGCCATCCAAACCAATTTGTCGTCGCCAGAATCGCGCTAACGTCAACTTGCCAATCGGTTTGGATAAAAGCTCATTGAGTTGCGCTTCCGTACGATCTGGCATCAGATCAAGTGTCAACTTTGCCTGTCCTGTTTGCAGGATGGATTCTCGTAGAGGACGCGATAATGCATAAATTACGCCACCTTCCACGCCCTGTTCAGTAATGATGAGATCACCCGATTTTTGGATGATTTGGTTTGAAGATGGTGCAATCGTTGAAGCCACAATCGACTTCACAGGCTCACCTGCAAGTGCTTGTATAAACGGGCTAAACTGGACGATAAAACCACCATTAGACGGTTTAAAATCAGTTGTCACCACATGGCGTTCTGCCAACCACGGCAACCACGCACCATCTGATCCTAAACGCGCCCAACTCGCACCGCCTAACGCTAAAACCACTGCATCAAACGAATACAACTGCTCACCCTCTGGCGTATGAAACTGCCAGAGATGATCTTTGTTCAACCCTTGCCAATGATGACGCAAGCGAAACACAACCCCACTTTCTTTCAGTCGTGAAACCCATGCACGCAGCAAAGGGGCAGCCTTCATCTCCGCAGGAAAAACTCGCCGTGACGTACCAATAAATGTCTCAATCCCAAGCCCTTCAACCCACGCACGTAAATCACTCGGCGGAAATGCTTGTAACATCGGTTTAAGCCAATCAGGTTGATCATAGCGCTGTACAAAATCGTCAAAAGGTTCACTATGACTAATATTGAGTCCACCCTTTCCTGCCATCAAAAACTTACGTCCAACCGATGGTTTTTGTTCAAAAACGATCACTTTATGTCCTGCGGCAATAATACTTTCAGCCGCCATCAATCCCGCTGGGCCAGCGCCAATAATCGCAATGGTACATTGTTGGTTTACGCTTTTTTCGGGAGGGTTCATCAACATAATCAGATCTTAAGGAGCTCAATAATCATCAAGGGGTATTACAAGGCGAGTTAAAGTGTAACATTACCAAGCCAACGCTTACAGAAACGCAAAGTCACATGAATAAAATAACGCACAAAATGAGCCTCTTTTTGACTTGTCTTATACATCTTTGACCTATAAATAACGGATAATGCTCATCAACATCAACTGTATTACATCTCATTCAGCGGAAGGTTCTCTCATGTCTACACGTCCTCTTTCTTTCAGCACACTCACGCTCACAGGCGTAGATACTGAGAAATTTCTTCAAGGTCAGGTGACGGTCGATGTAACCCGTATCCGTAGTGATGAGCATCACCCGACAGCCATTTGCGATCTAAAAGGTCGTATCGCATTTGGGTTATGGTTGACACGTCACAGTGCTGAACAATTTGACGTGATCATTTCTACCGATTTGTTGGATAGTTTTAAAGCGCATATTCGTAAATATGGTGCGTTTTCTAAAATGACCGCTTCGGATGCGCAGGAGATTTATCCAGTCATCAACAATGGTTCCGCTGATTTTCAAGCAAATGAAAGTACTACAACGATTGATGAATGGCAAAAAACTGCGATTGTACAAGGTGCGGCATGGATTACCGCTGACAATGCAGGATTGTTCCAACCTCAAGAGCTGCGTCTCCATCAACGCGCTGGTGTGGATTACGACAAAGGCTGTTATCTCGGCCAAGAAATCGTTGCTCGCCTCTATTTCCGTGCAAAACCGAAAGCATGGCTACATCATGTTCAAGGCGCAGGCACGCTGCCTCAAGTCGGTCAGACTTTTGCGCCGAATGTAGATATTGTGAATGTCGTTGCGACTTCTGACGGTTGGGAAGCGTTAGTCGTTGCGAAACCTGAATCGTTGGTTGAGGCTGGTTTAGTGGTTTTGCCTTTGCCTGATGCGTTGAATGGTGAAGTTGGGCGGGTTGTTTAAAATGTAAGTGCGCTTTTGCGCACTCTTTTTTATGTTAATAAAGATAATACCTAATACTAAAAACGGTGACCTTAATGAGAAAACCAAACTCTCAAAAAAGTATTCAATATAAAAAAATCAATATATTAATTCTAAGTCTATTCGTACTATCCACTAAAGTAGTTGCCGCAACTTGGATCAGCGACAATCAAGGTTGTAAAATATTTGACAATTTCCCTCTTGATGGAGAAAGTGTGACTTGGACAGGAAAGTGTCCCAATGGTTATGCAGAAGGCAATGGAGTCATGGAGTGGCTGGATAAAGATAAGAAACTAAATGAGCATTACGAAGGCTACTTCACACAAGGCCAGCTCACAGGAAAAGGTCTTTTAATCAATGCGGATGGTGAGCGTTACGAAGGTGAGTTCGTAAATAACTCTCGCACTGGGCATGGCATTTCAATCTGGCCGAATAGGAGTCGTTACGAAGGTGACTTTGTTGATGGGCATAGAACTGGAAGAGGTGTATCAACATCACCAAATGGAGATCGCTACGAAGGTGACTTTGTGAACGGTCACTCAAATGGAAAAGGCACTCTTCTATTGAACAACGGAGATCGTTATGAAGGTGATTTTGTGAATGGTCATTTAACTGGGAAAGGTACTTTTATATTAAAAAATGGTACGAGTTATGAAGGTGATCTAATTGAAGGTCATATGACAGGAAAAGGAATATATGTTTTACCAAATGGAGATCGCTACGAAGGTACCATTCTTAATGGTGTAAAAAGTGGCACGGGTACGATGAGTTGGGCAAACGGACAATACTACGAAGGTGATTTTGTAAATAACTTACCACAAGGCGAAGGGATAATGATCTGGCCAAGTGGGGCAATGTATGCAGGCATATTTTTGGAAGGAAGTCCCTACATTTATAACAAATATGATTACCTTGATGAAGGTAGCAATATGAAAATAAAATTGAATTACCTCCAAGTTTATTTCCCTTTCACCCGCAACTGATACAACGCCACCGACTGTGCAACAACTACGCCTTTCGCATCCTTCAAATCCAGCGTCAGCGTAAAATCACTCTTGCCCTTCTCGTCTGCCGCTTGTTTAATCGCATCCAACTCAGCCTGCGTCAACGAAACCTCAATCGTCAAATCAGACGTCGCAGGCAACAGATAGCGCATCGTCAGCTCTTTCAAAATCGGGAAATACCCAGAACCAAACTCAAATAATGCAACAATGCCTCCCGGCACTTCAGCAAGCAAAAACATCGCACCTGCATACATCGTTCCTATGTGATTTTTATTACCCTTTAACGCAATCTCCGCCTTCAAATAACCCGTCCTAAGCTCAACCACACGAAAGTGATTCCGCCGAACAAAAGGAATCGACATCCCAATCAACTTATTCATCAGAGTAAAGATAAAACCACGCTGCAATCGCCAGATCATCGAAGGCTTGGACGGTTTATCCGAACGAAGAAAATTCTTGCCCCAATTTCCAACTCGATTAGCCATAGAACTCATACGCAGATCATCCCTAAATCACTGATATAAAATTACACCAAAGAAAAAGCCGTACAAGCATTAACGCTGTACGGCTCTAATCAGACAATGGCTCAATCTATCATTCAACAGTCTTGAGCGGAACCCATTTGCCACCCTCAGCTTTATAAATCGTGATGCTCGCTTTATTCAAGTCACCTTTACTATCAAAGCTGATCGTCGTTGTCACGCCTGGCCAATTGGTCGTTTTCATTTCCTTGACGTAAACTTTGGGATCAATCGAGTTCGCACGCTTCATTGCATCAACCATGACCATCACGGCATCATAGTTGTACGCACCGTAAAGTTGGATTGGGCCATATTTCGCTTCAAATTTCTTCTGAAACTCTGGACCTTTAGGCATTTGTACCAACGGCGCACCCGGTAAACTTGCAACAGTACCATCCGCAGACTTACCACCTAACTTCAAGAATTCAGGCGTATAAATCCCATCACCACCCATGAATTGTGCATTCAGACCAAGATTCTTCACCTGCTGCACCATCGCAGCACCTTGACCATCCATGCCCGCAAAAAACACGAGATCAGGATTTGTTCCTTTAATACGAGTCAGAATCGCATTGAAGTCAGTTTCTTTATCCGTTGTATATTCATGAGTCACGAGATTGCCATGAGCGTCTTTGACTGCTTTCTCAAACTCGGCCGCAAGTCCTGCACCGTAAGCTGTTTTATCATCAATCACAGCAATACGCTTCGCATTCAATGCCGTAACCGCATAAGTTCCAAGTGCGTGGCCTTGCTGCACATCATTCGCCATCACACGAAATGCATTACCAAAGCCTTGCTGGGTATAAGTTGGATTGGTCGCCGATGGGCTAATTTGTACGATGCCATTTTGATTATACAAACGTGATGCTGGCAGTGTTGTTGATGAGTTAAGATGTCCGATCACACCACTGACTTTATCATCGACTAACTGCTGAGCAACGGTTGTCGCGATACGCGCATCGGCTTGGTCATCCACTGCATCCAGTGTGAAATGAGCTTTCTTACCACCAATCTTGATGCCTTGCGTATTTAAATCATCAACCGCTAACTGTGCGCCATTTTGAGCATCTTTGCCCAAATGCGCTTGTGCACCAGTCAACGGCGCAGAGTGACCAATTTTAACTTCTAAAGTATCGCTATTCGTCGCTGCTTCTTTTTTGCTACAACCTGACAGCGTTAAGCTCGACAACACTGCAACGGTCAATGCCGCTAGCCGAACATGATGAGAAATCTTCATATCAACATACCCTATTTTAAGAAATCTAACGATTTATGAGCTGTTATTACAACCAAACTATTCATACGCGAACAATACAGCAATCTACACGCCAACAACAATTACACCAGACAATTGCTATACAGAATTTTTCAAACTTTCTGAAATCAGGTTTTCTGAAACCAAGTTTCTGACATTAGACGTTCTGGAGAAAACGTATCAAATAATGTTTGGTAATCCGCTGTCTTCGTCACCAGCAACTGTCCACACGCTTCGCCGCGCTCAATATACTTAATCTCAAAATGTGTTCGACGCTCTGTCGTCACAGGTGAGCGCAGATAAGGTAAGTGCCATGTATTGATCAATTGTTGTTCGGCTTCATCCAAATACTCAGTGATATTACTGGCTAATGTCAACGTCGCATTCGACTTCATTCTGGACAACAAAAACTGCATAAACGGCATATTAAACCAGCGCTGTGCTGGATTTTTAGGTTCAGGATTCGGATATAAAATAAAGACTTGCTGCAAACATGCAGGCGGTAATGCATGAACCACCCACGGAATTGCATCGGCATGAATCGGGTTAAGATTCTGCGACCCTTCGGATAAAAAAGACTGATGGAATTTCTGGAATTTTTCAGCAGTTCGTTCGATGGCAAAGACTTGTTTATCAGGATTTTCTCGCGCAAAGCTCAGCGCATGTAGACCAACACCCGCACCTATTTCTAGAACAATGGGCTGGTCAGAAAAAACTGGTTGGACAAAGCCACGAGGTGCTTTAAAAACATCAGGGCGGAACTTTCGTATATCACGCAAACTGTGCATAAATAATTCAACATTAACCAAAAAAATGAGCAGACTAATTGCTTAATCTGCTCATTTAACCATGTTTATCATCTTTACAACATAGACATTACGGAGAGAAGAACACTGAGCTTGTGATTCGACAAGCTCATCAACCATCGAAGTGTGGTTCCGTGTCACCGCACATTTCGACAAGCTCAATGAGCTATCTCACTTCTGACAATAAATAAAGACTCAGTACATCATTCAGTCACATCGCGGACATCAGTGGTTTGACCATTGGCCTTAACCGATTCAATACCATTGTCACGACCCGCTTCTGCTTCGTATAACTGGCTGGTGCCAATCACCTGATGATTACCAGCTTTCAGATTAAAATAAGGCTTGCCAGACTTACTGACATCACGTTCATAGCGCTCATCCAATGGACTATTGGTCTGTACTGACTTAATGCCATTCAGTGCTGCGGCGCGTGTTGTGTACATCTCACTTTTCAGGATTACCTGACCATTCCCCGCTTTCAGCACGAAATAGGTTTGTTCGTCTTTACTTGTTTTTAACTCGAAATGTCCAGACATGGGATCATCCTTATTGTTCAGTGATTGAAAGATCAGAAAACCGCATGGCGACTTTCATCGCCAACAC
>JASLGO010000085.1 GCA_030150135.1 Aquirhabdus sp. | reverse complement strand
CGTATTGATGTGAAAATCGGACAAACCGTTGCCCAAGATGATCCAATCGGCTTGGTCGGAATGACAGGACGTGCGACGGGACCGCATTTACACTTTGGTGTGAGTTTAAACAATACGCGAGTTGACCCGATGCTTGTACTTCCTAAGGAAAGTGCTCAACCATGATTCGCCATATTGCCGTATTCGCCTTGGTCAGCATTGCACTACAAGGGTGTATGTCTTCGCCAAAATATGAACGTCACGATTCATCACGATGCCTAGGGCCGACATATCCTGCCGATGCACTCAAGGCCAAGGAAGAAGGCACGGTTACGATGGATTTACTCATCTCAACAACGGGTTACGTCAAGGAGAGTAAAATCCTCACTTCCAGTGGCTATCCAGATTTAGATCAAGCTGCGATTGAGGGTCTCGCAAAATGTCATTTTAAACCGATGACTTACTACAATGGCACGCCAATGGAAGGCTGGAAAACCTTGCAGTATGTGTGGAAAGTGAGCCATAAAAAAGATGAGGAATAGTTTTTTGAAATAGTCGTCTGTTATTTCTTCCTAAACAAAAATACCGTAAACGCCGCGGCCGTTTCAAATGATTCAAGCAATTCTAATGCAGCACGTTTCTCAGGCTTTGCCTTCCACACATACGGAGTCATACACAACAAATCCTTCAATGCCTGATTCGATAAACTCAATGGAAATGACACTTCTGTGCGACTATGCAGCGTAAACAACCCATCAAATCCAGCCAAGAACTTATCAGGCTCATGCGCTTGAACTTCACCAAATAACCCTTCTCGCATCGCCCATAGATGAGTCGGTGCTGGTGTCGCAACCAGAACATAACCTTGGGGCTTCAGCACACGCGCCATTTCTGCAATCGGTAATGGACTAAACATACTGCTCACAATATCTACTGATGCGGTAGCTATCGGAAGCATCGCACCACTACCAACTAGCCATGTAATATTTTTAAACTTTTTTGCAGCCAGTTGAATCGCTGGTTTGGCAATATCTAAACCAATAACATCATCCACAATTTGGCGAAAGCTACTCGTGTAATACCCTTCACCACAACCAATATCGAGTAACGATGTTTCATGTAACGGCTCTAGTAATTCAATAATGGCATCCCGCAATGGCTGATAATAATCAGCATGCAAGAACTCACGACGCGCTTTGACCATATCTGGATTATCGCCCGGATCTTTACTCTTTTTATGCTGAACCAAATGCAGATTGAGATAGCCTTCTCGCGCCACGTCAAAGCTATGGTTATTCACACATCGCCAAACTTTATTTGAATGCTGAATGCCTTCTTGCGGGAAGTTTTCTAATAATGCCTCTTGGCATAGTGGGCAAATCAGTTGCGGCATAATGAAATCAACAATAAAGACAGTAAAAATACAGCCGCATTTTAACTCAAAAATGCGGCTGTTATCTTGAAGGCTGATTCAAAAATCATTTAACTAATCGGATCTGCAACATTGCTATTTTGCCATAACGCAAATGCTGCACCAGTCGGATCAATAATGACACTGAGTGCACCAAAATCTCCAATATTTTTCACATCTTGTACCACAGTACCACCCAACTCTTTGGCTCTCGCCGTACTCGCGACAATATCATCCACACTAATATAAGCAAGCCAATGCGGTGGAACTTCTTTAGGTGCACCCCACTCAGCAAGATCCAACATTCCACCACCCGTCCCCTCTCCGACATTAATGGTGGTGTACGTCCCTGCTGGCATTTTGTGTTCATCTAATTTCCAGTCAAAGAGCTTGGTATAAAACTCTTTGGCGGCAGGTAAATTATTAGTATTCAATTCGATATGTACAAATGGATTTGCCACGTTTGTTCTCCTTAATATTCTCGCTAAATCAAGATTTTTATAAATAGCCAACAACATGCTGCTTTAAGTTTATAAAACAAAACGGCCTCCCTGAATATACAAACAGGGAAGCCGTTTTGTCGCGCATTAGTAACGAGTAAGCGAATCGCCTACTGAATCAATAATTAGCTTTTTGCATACACTGGAAATTTCGCGCAAACTGCTGAAACTTTAGCTTTAACCGCGGCAATTACTGCTTCGTCGCCTTTGCTGTCCAATACGTCAGCAATCCAACCAGCCAAGTCTTTTGCTTCAGCTTCACCGAAACCGCGTGTGGTGATTGCTGGAGTACCGATACGAATACCTGAAGTGACGAATGGTGAACGTGGATCGTTTGGTACTGCGTTTTTATTAACAGTAATACCTGCTGAACCCAACCATGCATCGGCTTCTTTACCAGTCACATCTTGTTTGATCAATGACAACAAGAACAAATGGTTATCTGTACCATTAGATACAATGTCATAGCCGCGTTCGATCAATACAGCTGCCATTGCACGTGCGTTGGTCACCACTTGTTGTTGGTAAGTTTTAAAGCTTGGATCCATCGCTTCTTTGAAGCAAACTGCTTTCGCTGCAATCGCATGCATCAACGGGCCACCTTGGTTGCCTGGGAATACAGCTGATTGAAGTTTCTTTTCAATTGCCTCATTTGCTTTTGCCAAGATCAAACCTGAACGTGGGCCACGCAATGTTTTGTGTGTCGTTGTCGTTGTGACGTCCGCAATATTCACTGGGCTTGGATATACACCAGCAGCAACCAAACCTGCAACGTGGGCCATATCAACCATCAAATATGCGCCAACTTTGTCCGCGATATCACGGAAACGCTGCCAATCCATCACACGGCTATATGCAGAGAAACCTGCGATGATCATTTTTGGTTTGTGCTCAAGTGCCAAACGTTCGACTTCGTCGTAATCGACCTCGCCAGTTTCTACGTTCAGACCGTATTGAATTGCATTATAGGTTTTGCCTGAGAAGTTGACTTTTGCACCGTGAGTCAAGTGACCGCCATGCGCCAAGCTCATTCCCAATACAGTATCGCCACCTTCGAGCAACGCTAAGAATACCGCGCCGTTTGCTTGGCTACCTGCGTGTGGTTGGACGTTTGCGTAATCTGCACCAAACAGAGCTTTTGCGCGATCAATTGCCAATTGTTCGATCACATCGACATGTTCACAACCACCGTAGTAACGTTTGCTTGGATAGCCTTCTGCATATTTGTTGGTCAAGCGTGAGCCTTGGGCTTCCATGACTGCTGGAGAACAGTAGTTCTCAGAAGCAATCAGCTCAATATGATCTTCTTGGCGTTGATCTTCTGCATCAATGGCAGCGGCGAGTTCTGGATCAAAACTATGGATAGAGATATTGGCAAACATGGAAACACCCTCAAGCAGTAAGCGGAAGTTAGCAGCGTAAACGCCAAATATTTCGATAGTGACTCGATATAAGCAGGCGAATGTAAAAGCGACAAAATTAAGCGAGGGATTTTAGCACAGAGTAATAGGCGAACAGAAAAAAACTCGAAGGTTTGACCTGAGTTTTTTTCAATATTTAATGAACAGAACTCTCGTGCTTATTTTTTCTTAGCCGAGCTTAAACTCACCACCTTTTGCCAACGCGCGTTGATAGGCAGGACGAGCATGAATACGGTCAAGAAACGCTGCTAATTTTGGATAACGGCTTGCCGTTAAACCACCACGCGCAGTTGCTGCTTCGATTGGAAAACTCATTTGAATATCGGCAGCCGTGAGTTCATTACCTGCAAACCACTCTGATTTTTGAAGTTCAGACTCCAAAAATTTCAAATGCGTATCTAGATTAGGCTGAATAAATGTTTGTTTAGTCTTTTGGGAAATTTTCTTGGCAATCGGTTTAACAAAAAAAGGCATCGGGCTAGTTTCGATTTTATTGAATACTAACTTCATAACCAGATACGGCATCAGCGAACCTTCTGCATAATGCATGAAATAACGATATTTCAAGAAATCAGCACTATTTCTCTCAGGAACAAAACGACCGTCAGCATAACGATCAACCAAATATTCAATAATTGCACCGGTTTCCGCAATCGTCACGCCGTCATCAGTAATGACAGGCGACTTACCCAATGGATGAATCGCTTTCAATGATGCTGGTGCGAGCATTGTCTTGGAATCGCGCTGATAATATTTGATTTCATAGGGTATTTCGAGTTCTTCGAGTAGCCATAAAATGCGTTGTGAGCGTGAATTATTCAGGTGATGTACTGTGATCATGTTATTTTTTCCTTCTTTGGATCAGCTTAATTGGGAGTTAGGAAGTCATTCTGCGGGTTTCCAAGCACCGTCTTTCGCAAGTTCTGCTTTTAATGCATCAACATCTAGATCATCAATAAAATGGAGTAAATTTTGCCAAATCGGGTGGAATCCAAAATTACCATGTACCATCTCGTCTTTGGCTTGTTCTTTCGTCCAACCTTGGACAACGATTCGATAAATCGCAATCATCGTACCAGTGCGATCTGAACCATGCTGACAATGAACCAGAATAGGTTGCAACTCTGGCGTTGTAGCAATCCGAAGAAATTTAAGAATATCTTCATGCTCAGGATGCCAAGTTTTAAAACGGATTTGCTCAAGTTTCAGCGGAGACTGACTCGGCACCATGGCACGATCTTCATGAAAAGCACGCAGTGAAACCACAGTTTTAATCGGTCGATCTGATGGATACAATCGAGGCTGATGACTTAAAAACTTAAAACCATCTTTGGTCGGCTGTGCCGAACGATACAACACGCTATTAATACGATTAAGATTAGGCAATCCCTGATTCACATTTAACGGAGTTGCCCAAACTGGAGACTCTACTTTTGTGGTTGATGCATTTGCAGAACACGCTAAAAAAATAGACAGCACACATGCTGAAACAAGAGGCAAGATTCGGCTTTCTATTCGCATCAGCATCACAAAAAACCTCACTCCTACCCGTCTCAAATCAATGTGCTACATGGATATGCGCTAAGTCATAACCAAATACTGAACGACGATCTTTGGTCGGTAACTTGTCACAGTTTTTGGAGATTTGATATAACAAATTTGCTAAAGCAGGCAAATGTGTGCCAAGCACTGACTTACCAGAATTCAGAATCGATACGCTGATATCTCGCTGTGGATCAGCCCAGCAAAAAATATTAGAGAATCCAATATGACCAAAAGCATGAGAAGTCATTGGACCAAATAATCCCACAGGATTAGCGCCTAGCATAAAGCCCGTGCTGTAACGCATCGGTGCAAGCAGCATCGTATCTAATGACATCGGAGAACTTTCAATCGTTGAACGCAGCACGGTTTTTGGATCAAAAATTTTCACACCATTGTACGTACCGCCATTCAACAGCATTTCAAAGAAACGCCCTGCCTCTTCGGTTGTCGTATAAATATTTGCCGCTGGACAAATTGTATCCATAAAGCGTGGATCATTCGTGACATTCACAGCAAGATCAAGATCCCCACCCAGTACGTGCTGCAAATAGGCATTTGTACCTAAGCCTGGATACACACCTGTTGCGCTACTGATGGCAACCTTATCTCGTAGTTCTGGTGCAAGACCGTAATTAAAACAGGTCATGCCCATTGGCTTGGCAATATTATCCTGTAAAAAATCTTTTAAATTCTGGCCAGAGACTCGCTCAACAATCTCACCCAAAATATAACCCGCAGTCACCGCGTGGTACGCCATACGATAACCCGAAGGAGACACTGGTGCGGCCGCGCACAGGCGCTTCACAACTTCATCTTTATCAAATAACAATTCTGGTGTGACATCACCTTCTATATAAGGCACGCCGCCACGATGCGCCAACAAATGCAAAATCGTCGCGCGACGTTTGCCATTCACGCCATATTCGGGAATGTATTGGCTCACAGGATCTAATAAATCAATTTCTCCGCGCTCACTCAACAAGTGCACCAGCATTGCCGTGATAGACTTTGAGGCTGAAAACAGACATACAGGCGTATCTGGAGTTGCAATCTGTTTTGGTGTTGATGCAGAGTCATCAGGCCCATTGCCACTCGCATGGCCAATCGTCCGATTGAGAACAATTTGACCTTGTCGACGTAAACAGATCGAAAGCATCGGATAATTACCCGTGCGATACAACGACTCAGCGGCATGCCAAATATGATCAACTTGTGCAGTCGTCATTCCAGCAAGATTAGCCGCAACTTCTCCATCAGCAATTCGCGTGACACTACTGATATCACGAGGAACTTTAATAGTGTTCGTCGAAAAAATTTTCATAAAATTCCTAATTTAGATCAATCTTGAACGTATCTTTTAAACTTTCCTTATTTAACAATAAAATTTGACAACAATCCATGTCAGAAACCAACAATACCAATTAATTTTTACGCCAATTTGCGATATTCATCTTCAATCAGACCACAGATCAACACACTATTGTCACCAGTACCACCCGATAAAATAGGTCGCTTAATCACACTGGTTTTATGCATCATCAACTCGATTGCGCCTTCCACAGTACTTGCAGTTGCTTGTTCTGATTCAGATAAAGCACGCCAAGTCGTTCCCTTGCGATTAATGACTGAATCCAAACCTAACTGATCTATCCAATGTTTTAATGTCTTTGCATCAATGCCTAATTTCTTATAATCATGAAAGGTATAGGTAATACCAAGTTCCTCTAATAAGGTAAAAGCCTTCTTCATCGTGTTGCAGTTTTTGATACCGTAAATGGTGTACATACTCTTTTCCATATTCATAAAACTTTAAATGCTGATCTATATTAAACAAAAAACCCATCCAAGGACGGGTTTTTGTTTTAATCGAATCAAATAATAGTCACATTGTTACGCGGGCTCTGGCTCATTCTGCTTTTCCACTTCAAGCACCAGCGCTGACTTACCATCACGCTCACCGACATGGACGCGCACCGTGCCGCCATTGTCAGCCAACTCACCAAACAAAATCTTCTCCGCTAGAGGTTTCTTCAATTCCTCTTGGATCAGACGTTGCATCGGACGAGCGCCCATTAAGCGATCATAGCCACGCTCGGCAAGCCACAAACGAGCATCTTCATCGACTTCAAGCAGCACCTTCTTATCATCCAATTGCGCTTGCAACTCAACCAAGAATTTATCAACGACTGAGTCCACAACACTCGTTGGCAATGGTGCAAACTGAATCACCGCATCCAAACGATTGCGGAACTCAGGAGAGAAAGCCTTCTTCATCATCTCTTGATTATCATGACTATGATCTTGTTGCGTAAAGCCCATGCTCGCACGACTGATGACTTCCGCACCGATATTGGTCGTCATAACCAAAATCACATGACGGAAATCGGTTTTACGACCATTATTATCAGTCAACGTACCATGATCCATCACTTGCAACAGCAAATTAAAGACTTCTGGATGTGCCTTCTCGACCTCATCTAACAACAACACACAATGCGGATGCTTGTTAATCGCGTCAGTGAGTAATCCACCTTGATCGAAGCCGACATAACCTGGAGGCGCACCGATCAAACGTGAAACCGTATGACGTTCCATGTATTCAGACATATCAAAGCGAATCAGTTCAATGCCTAATACATTCGCTAATTGACGTGTGACTTCGGTCTTACCGACACCCGTTGGGCCAGCAAACATAAATGAACCGACTGGTTTTTCTGGTGCTTTCAAACCTGCACGCGACAATTTAATTGCCGCAGCTAACGCATGAATCGCTTGATCCTGTCCGAAGACCACGCGTTTCAAATCACGCTCAAGATTCTGTAAGACACTCTTGTCATCGCTTGAAACAGCTTTCGGTGGAATTCGTGCAATCTTGGCAACGATTGCCTCAATCTCAGGAACATCAATCACTTTCTTTTCTTCAGTGGCTGGCTGCAAGCGTTGGAACGCTCCAGCTTCATCCACGACATCAATGGCCTTATCTGGCAAAAAACGCTCTTGAATATGCTTTGCAGCCAATTCTGCTGCCGCACTTAATGCAGCATCGGTATAGGTCACATGGTGAAACTCTTCAAAACGTGAACGTAAACCTTTCAGAATTGAAATCGTATCGGCAACACTCGGCTCAACCACATCCACTTTTTGGAAGCGACGTGACAGTGCATGATCTTTTTCAAAGACCTGACGATACTCTTGATAGGTCGTCGAACCGATACAACGCAATGTGCCGTTTGCCAATGCTGGCTTAATCAAATTCGATACGTCCATCGTGCTACCCATTGACGAGCCAGCACCAATAATCATATGAATTTCATCAATAAACAGAATTGCATTGGGTTGTTTCTTCAACTCATCGAGCAATTGTTTCACGCGTTTCTCAAAATCACCGCGATACTTTGTACCAGCAATTAGAGAACCGATATCCAAACTATAAACAACAGCATGCTCTAACGGTTGATGTGCTTTTCCATTGACGATAAGCCATGCTAAACCTTCGGCAATCGAAGTTTTACCCACACCTGGATCACCGACCAGCAGCGGATTATTTTTACGGCGACGGCTTAGAATTTGTGCAGCGCGCTCAACTTCTTTCTCACGACCAATGAGTGGATCGGTTTTTCCTTCTGCCGCCTGCTCATTCAAATTTACAGCATAAAGTTGTAAAGGACTCTTTGATGAACTTGGTGCCGCCTCTTCTTCTTGCTCGTTATCTACAGCACCGTCTAATGAATTGTCCTCATCTTTGCGTGTACCATGAGACAGATATTGAGTCAGATCAAGTCGGTTGACTTGCTGTTTCTTCAACAAATAAACGGCAAGACTGTCGCGTTCAGAATACATAGCAACCAGAACATCTGCACCCTCTACAGGACGATTGCCACCGCCTGACGATTGCACATGAAAAATTGCACGTTGAAGAATACGATCAAAACTATCGGTTGCATGAGGAGCTTGCTCACTTGAAGCTGGGAGCTTCGGTGTATTTTGCTCAATATACTCATTCAACTCTTGTCGTAAGACAGGAATGTCTGCACCGCACGCTTTCAGCGCGTTAACTGCGGAGTCATTTTCCAATAACGAGAGCAGTAAGTGCTCAATCGTCAAAAACTCATGACGTTTCTGCCTCGCCATAGTCACAGCAAGACGCAAAGAAACTTCGAGATGTCGACTCAGCATAATGACCTCATTTGCAACATAAATTGCAGTTTAGTTAGACAACTGTTGCCATTCAAATACGGATTTAACACGTACTTCAACGTTCCAACACCTGTGAACCAACACATATAAAAATTCAATCCTTGAATCATTATTAATCTGTTATATGGATCAATAATACTCAACAAAAACTCATCAAAACATCGACT
Source organism: Aquirhabdus sp. (assembly GCA_030150135.1). Taxonomy (GTDB): domain Bacteria; phylum Pseudomonadota; class Gammaproteobacteria; order Pseudomonadales; family Moraxellaceae; genus Aquirhabdus. The sequence continues at coordinate 3,712 of JASLGO010000085.1, read as the reverse complement.
ACAACTCAGATCTCTTGTGGCTCGATCTGACACAATAAAGGATGACCTTGCGAACGTGCATGACGATTCACTAATTGCGCTTTAGTCTCTGCAATATCACGAGGATACACGCCCGCAACACCTTTTCCCTCATAATGTACAGATAACATCACTTCGGTCGCACGGTCAAGATCCAGACTAAAGTATTGTTGTAATACTAGTATTACAAACTCCATGGGGGTGTAATCATCATTAAACAAGACCACTGCGTAAAATGGAGGTCTTGTCAGCTCCAGTACCGTTGCGACATCACCTTCATGTTGCTCTTGATGATCTCCATCATGTTCAGACATGACCAGAGTATGGGATGTTTTAGAGATTGTGCAGGGATGATGCCAGTCAAAAGGTTCTGCACTATATTGAGCAAACCACTCTGAGGCTGAAAATGCGACAGGAGGAACGACAAAAAAAGACACAGGCTTATTTGTTTTGTATGTAGATCTTTTAGATTTATCTCGGCGTGATATCAGATTACTACGGCTCATCATGACTCAACATTACTCCACATTCAAAGCTGCTCCACATTCAAGACTGCTTTAAGAAACTGCTTTCGGTGCTGTTATATTTGGACTGGCAGCTGGACTGGGCGCCGCAACAAGTGAAGTACTTGCTTGCTGCGCACCACGCTCCCATGCAAACCGTTGTATAACGGATTGCCCACCTGCTGTTGCAGATACCTCTAAAAACTCAGGTGTAAAACCTGCTGGCATCGTCCAACGACCCGTCAAATTTTGAAAATCGGTAATATTTACACGATTACTCGCCAACGGAACATTGACAATATTAGTACCTTGAATCAAACGGATTGAAAGCGTTCCAACTGAAGGGGAATTTTTTTGACGAAGCTGCATTAAATCAATGCGATACTCAAATACCGATGGAGAAATAGACACCACGGCGACATTTTGAAATGCTAAAGCCATCCCTCCCACGCTCAACAAATGCTCTCGATAAATTTTATATCGTGCATCTTGTATTTCACGGTCGGCTGTCTGCTTTGCCAACGTGTCGGTCAACCCTTTGGAGGTTGTCAGCGCGATGTCTCGTTCTTGTACCGTATTTGACAATGTTCGTGTCAATGTATCCAATGTGGCTTGCTGCTGGTCAATTTTTGCATTCAGTTTATTTAAGTCACTCTTGCTCGCACCGATCACACTCATCCCTTGCTGATGACCGATGAAATAACCTAGCCACAATCCACTGAGTACAAGCAACACACCCGCAGCAATCAACAGATGATCGCGTTCTAGACGAACTGACCGTTCTTCTTTATACGACTGTTCTTCTTCTGTCATATTATTTTCCAACACTGAAATACATACTCCATCATCTCATAAGCTGATTTAACTTTTCAGATTTATCAGCTCATGTCTGTATTTTAAGATTTCAAGGTAATAGAGGTACTACATCTAATCCCATTGCCTCAGGCAGCCCAAACATCAAATTCATGTTTTGTACAGCCTGCCCTGCTGCGCCTTTCACAAGATTGTCTTGCACCACTAGAATCACTAATAAATCACCATTGTTTGGTCGATGTAAAGCGATCCGCAAATGATTAGAACCGCGCACAGAACGCGTTTCAGGCAAACTACCATAAGGCATCACGTCAACAAATGGTTCATTTGCATATTGCTGCTCAAACAATGCTTGTAGATCAGCAGCACAGCCAGCATCCGTCAAACGGACATAGATCGTGCTTAACATACCACGAATCATCGGCACGAGATGTGGCACAAAAGTCAACTTATCAAAAGCCTGATGATGTGCACCATCAGCATTCATCGCTTTTAAACCTTGTGTAATTTCAGGATGATGACGATGACCCTTCACGGCATACGCCTTCAAATTATCGCCTGCCTCAGTAAATAATAATCCCAGCTCGGCTTTACGTCCTGCACCAGACACACCAGATTTAGCATCGATAATAATGCTGTTTGGATCAATCAGTGCAGTGTGTTGTGTGAGTAGCGGCAATAAGCCGAGCTGAACAGTTGTTGGATAACAACCAGGATTACCAATGATCTGCGCAGCCTTGATTTTTTCACGATTCATTTCTGGCAAGCCATACACTGACTCAGCAAGTAGATCTGGGCACGAATGTGGCATACCGTACCACTTTTCAAACTCGGCCGTATCTTGCAAACGGAAATCCGCCGCCAAATCAATAATTTTTGTATTTTGTGCAAGCAATTCGCGAGCTTGGCTCATTGCAACACCATGTGGCGTAGCAAAGAAAACGACATCACAGTCTGCGAGCTCATCTGCCGCATTTGCACTGAATTTCAAATCGGTTAATCCACGCAAGCTTGGAAACATCGCATCAACGCGCGCGCCTGCTTCTGTCCGCGATGTGAGCACCCGAATCTCAGCGGAAGGATGGCGAACTAACAAACGAACCAACTCAACACCTGTATACCCAGTTCCTCCCACAATCCCGACAGAAATTTTTTGTGATTTTTTTTCTGTTGACAAATTTTGTGATGGAATTGGCAGCGAATCTTGATGAGGCTTCATTTTATTACCTTTTTAATACGACTAAATCTGACGATAAACGGATATGGTGACAATAATAAGAGTTTGATAGGATAAAAGCATCTATAAAACTGTCAAATGAGGTGGACGTAGCGTCAAGATTGTTCTTTAATGTAGCCCAAGGGAATTTTGGATTACAAAATTGCACTCAGGAAATGAGTTACACTAAAATACAACCAGTACATAGCGGTAGTTTAACTTAGAAACTTTCTTTCTGAGTCACGCCGCGGACAATGAGGGAGAGCTTGGATGCTTTCGACACTAAATCAGCGTAAGCCCAGTGTAGTAACTGAGTCAGCTCGACCTATAACCCGTAAAACAACAAAAAGTGGCGTTCCGACATCTATGATACCAAATTTCAACTCGGTATTCGCAATCAGTATTGCGACTTGTATAAGTATTGCTCTCACAGGCTGTGGTGGTGGAAATGATGCAACCACGCGGACAGGCGCTTCATCAACCAATGATAGTTCGACGTCAACGACAACATATAACTTAACTGTGCAATCCCCTGTGCTATTACAGAATGTAAAAGTCTCTGTAATAGACACTGCAACAGGAGCTGCAATCGGTCAAACAACCATAAATAACAGCAACTCTGGCGTGATTGCGATTCCAAATACTTATCTAAAAAGTGGTAACGTCATCATGGTGACCTTAGCACCAATTGATAGTTCTTCCCAATACACCGACCCAATGCTCAACAATGAATTAGGTGCGACCGCTACATTTAATCGACCGTTACACGCATTCGTCTCAATGGGAACACAAAACTCAACCATAAAAGTTGATCCATTTAGTGAAATTGCTTATCAACGGACGCTCGTCAGATCAGGAACTGTAGATTTCAATAATCCATTAATCAGCCAAGTTACAGCAATTCAAGTGACTAATGCAAATGCTGAATTGCTCCAATCATTTGGCTCAGTTGCAACAACTCCTTTTTCTGCATTATTCAATAATCCTACGAGCATTGCTTCGCTCAACATGTATACAACAACAGCAAACGCCACGATACCTGCTGCAAACTACCCAGGTATCTATGCTGCGATAGCACTTGGACAATTAGCGCTCTATGCCCAGAATAATTTAACGGACACAACGCCTTACCTGAACTTTGCTACACGAGCTGCATTGGATA
>JASLGO010000082.1 GCA_030150135.1 Aquirhabdus sp. | reverse complement strand
TAACCAAACATCGCATAGCCTTGAGGCTGAATGGAAATCTCTTGTTTACCCCATCCTGCTTGGTACATAAAAATTCCTTTTTAATGATTTTATTTGTTTAATTAAATTCAATAAAACACTGCTGCGAACCTATCACTCACATGTTCATAAGTCAATTTATGACTATGGTGTAAATTAATTAAATCAATGAAATCTCTAATTTTTGTATAGTCAAAATTCTGATACAGACAGTTTTAACAAAGCAATGTTATGATTGGATGAATGACATCATAAACATCAAGGTCACTTCCATTGAAAAAAATTACACAAACTTCATCCGTTATTTTCATGATCGCAGCGACGACTTTATTAGCTGGTTGTTCTCGCGAGCCATCAGAAAGCAATATTAAAGATGCATATACCCACGAAGTTGATCAGACTAACAGCCTAACGCGTAAATTTGGTGGCGACCAAATGGCGATCAAGGTCAACGATCTTAAAAAAATCGAGTGCAAAGAATCTGAGGTGAAAGGGCAATTCGATTGCAAAGTTGATATCGACTTAACCTTACCACTCATTGGTCAGCATGAACAAAAAACAACACTCACACTCACCAAAGGCGATCTGGGTAACGGTCAGCAAGGCTGGATTGTTTTGCGCGGTGCAGCCCACTTTAGTTAATGAGTTAATGGCATAAAACTGGCTAATCGGATGCTTCAAGTCGTCGTGCAAAAGCCAGCGCGAACTGATGAGCATCCCCAGGCCAACGCGCAGAAATATAATTTCCATCTTCAACGATAAATGATGCGCGCGCATCCTCAACACTATCGCGGAATAGACCGCTGTCTTTACGGAAGAAATCAGACATATCGGCAGTTGCATCTAAGAAGTCTTCTGGTTGCGCCAAAGCTCGTGTCACTTCTGCCTGTACACCACGATAACCAACTGGTTCACCCTGTTCTTCTGTATACGTCCGATAATAATCCGCATCCCAAACCCGACCAAAGAACTTCATCAACGTTGAAGCGGTGCTTTCCATCTTCCAAGTGAGTGCAGTTGTTTTTCGTCCAAACAAAACTGATTTACCAGTCGAAGGTGAAATACTTCGCGCGGCTAAAACAACACCATGACAAATCGCTGCCACAGGTTTTCTTGAATCAAAAAAACCACCCACAAAATCCTGCAGAGTTTTACTGTCTAAAAAAGCACGCATCCCACGCGCACGATGTCCACCAGGTAACACGAGACCATCGTAATCTTCAACCCGTAAATCGCTATATTTAAGTGGTGCTAAAAAAGCAGGATCTTTGGTCAAAGCCGCATACGCTGCGCGCCCACGTTGATCTGCACGAAGCATCAAACCCACGAGTTTTGCTTTTTTTAATAATGGGATTTTTCCCCAGAGATCCAGCTCCTCGCCTGTCACCATGAAGGCATCTGCGGCTGCTGAACCACCATCAGGTGTTGCAAAAACAACCTTATAGCCGAGATCGATGAGTACCTTCCACGGTACCGCCACCTCGGTTGGATCAAAATCTTGATTTGGAATCGGAATAATGACAACTTTCTGACGCGGATTATGGCTCATCATGGCGCTCTTCGTTGATTAGGACTTTGGCAATAAGAATATATGAATGAACAATGTCTTTACTTTATCAGACATTGTTCAACAAAATTATTCTCTCACCAAGCTCTTATCCACTTTGTCAGAAAGCTTACTTTGTTGGCAAAATACTATTGTAAGCCGCTATTGTTTTTGTAATCACAGCATCTAGCGTGAGATTTTCTTGAGCATTTTTCCAAACAGGCTCCATTGCAGCACGCCATTCATCCATGTGAGTATTTGCCCAAAGTATTTTTTCGCCTAGCGCCTTCACATCACCCACAGGCACAATGTACTCAGCAGGTAAGAACTCAGAAACCATCCCGACATCAGTCGCCATAACAGGCACACGAGCCAATAACGCCTCAACTAAAGTATATGGTCCGCCTTCATTACGAGAAGAAATCACCAGTGCATCTGCAACAGCCAGCAAATTTTGCGAGTTATCACACCATCCCGCAAAAACAACATTGGCATTACTTTTCTTCGCTTGACCTACCAAATCTTTATTAAGCGGCCCATCACCGATAATAATGACTTGAAGATCTTGATCACGAATCGCCTCTATTAATAAATCAAACCCCTTCGCCTCAACCAATCGACCAACAGCCATCCAAATCGGTTTTGACGCATCCAGACCATATTGCTCAACTAAATATGATCTTCCACCAGATACTGGTTCAGGCGGTGTAATACCGTTATGAATCACTGTCACAGGCGCACGTTTGACCAAAGACACCAATCGCGAACTCACCACAATCACGCGATCAAAAGTTTCATACATTGCTGTACTGTCTTTTTGATTATGCAAAGTTGCAATATAACCGGTTTTAAATTTGAGCCATGGACGTAAGCGCGCAACAAGTAGCGCGGCCTTGTTTGCTTGTGTATGAATAATATCAGGCTGTAACGTTTTAAAAATTTGTAAGAGTTGCCAATATAAACGTGGAGACCAGCGCGGTTGATCAAAGTCAACCACCACAACATTGACAGTTGGCGCAAAACTATTTTGGATAACAGGATGAACAATTACAGTAACTTTATGCTGTAAACTCAATGCATTACTGAGCTCAATGACGTGCTTTTCCAGACCACCATTGCCCCAACTGGATACGATTTGACAGATATGCATTTTTTAATCCCTAAGAATTGCATGACTCTATTTGCTTGGATTTAGATCCCGCAAATCTTACTCACAATAATTTTTGTTAAAAACGTTGTTAAAAATGATGCAGCAGTATCACTTAAAAAGAGCATCTTGTGAAAGTTAAACTTTGTTTATCACATCAAGATATTGACTCAAGTAATCCTGCTCGTATGCCATCCAAATGTGCAACTTGAACCGACAAAGAAAAAGTATTCCGAACATATTGTTGGCATTTTTCTGCACAACTTTCGCGCAATAAACTATTCTTGATCAATGGTGTTATCGCAGAAATAAGCGTTTCTGATGTTACGGAGTCCACCACAATAGCAGCATCACCTGCGACCTCTTTTAAACCGCCGCTCGATGATGTCACTACAGCACATCCAGCATCCATCGCCTCCAATGCAGTACGACCAAAGGCCTCAGCTCCTGTGGATGGAGTGACTGCGATAGATGCCTGATTAAACACTTGCATCACCTCATGATGCTGGACATGCCCACGAAACTCGATTTGATCAGCAACATGCTCAAGTTTGGCATAAACGGATTGTTCATATTCAGACTGACCAGCTTGATGGCCGAATCCTCGTGCACCTAAAAAAACAGCCTTCCACTCGGGATACAACAGCAGAATTTGAGCTAATGCTTGTGCAAACTCAAAGACGCCTTTTTCTGGAATAAATCGTCCTGCATAGACAATCCACGGTTGACGCAGCGTATCTATTTCACTGGCTTGATTAGATTCAATTGCATTATAAACAACCTGAGCACGTGCCTTTAATTCGTCAGAAACACCATCCAACAAACGGTCACGAACGTAATAACTGACACAATATGCAACATCCAAACTCCGCAATAATTTTTCGCGTTCAGATGCTGTTTTTGCACCAGCCATGCTATGGGGATCATTGTGAATGTGTAATGCCACTCGACATTCAGGTAAAGCCTTCTTAATCGCTAACGCTAATGCCACACGATTATGAACTTCAATTAATTGTAGTTGTTTGTCTTGCTTGATATGGGCAATACAAGATCTCGCATATGCGCGATTACGACCCAATAACCAATGAAATTTGGCATCAATATACTGATATTTGACGTCATCAAAATGTTCTGGATATCCGCCAAATACGATTGAATCAGTTCTAAAACGACTCGCCTTTAGAAAATCATAGACTGTCAATGCCACAGCACCAGAATCAGCTTTCCGAAAATATTCACGGGGAGGTAAAACGATTGCTATCTTTGACATCTCTGACTCAAAGCGGGATTATTATTTAGAGTTTATCTCAGTTTGCGCCACCAATCGCTGTGCATCCATCACCATTAAACCATCTTGCCAATCTAAGTGATGAACTGCACGTTCTCCGATTTCGTCACCACTCACTCGCCAAACCAAGGATTCCGCATAATCTGTTGGTGTCAAAACCTGAATCTCACTTAAATTCAGACCATGCCCATAACGACGCAGGCAATCCTGTGAGGGACGAAATAAGCGCCCTGTTTCATCGCGAAAAATACGCCCACCTTGGCGACCAAAACGCAAGTCACGAATCAAAGGATTTGCAGCATGTGCGGTCCATTGTGTTGATAACGGACTATCTGCATAAAAGGCAAATAGAGATTCATTAATTCTAATCTTACCCTGTTTAGCTGCACAAAATATCCACCACCGCCCATCTTTTTCAAATAAGGTGGCATCGGCAATTTTGATCCCATCAATTAATGTCTTTTCAAACACCCATTGATGCGGAAACTCAGTGCATCGATACAGATCAAGGCGTTTTACCTCAGTCTGTTCAGGCATCATGTATAGCTCACCCTGATATTCAAACAAGAAAGGATATGACAAATGATGCGGTGTTTCTAAAACGGGTGTGAAATCACCAATCGGCGTCCCTTTTTCATCAACCTCTATGACACTAATCCGACCTCGCCCCACTTTAAAAGGTAGATCTTCAAAAAATATATAACGCTTCCCATCACGAACCCATACAAATGGATCAGCCCAAAAAGCATTATCAGGAGGATAAATTGGATTAAGCGTTTTTAAATCTGGACGCTGCACAATTTTTGACTGGCTTGCTGATCCTGTTAATAAAAACCATTGTTGTCGTAGTCCTTTTTCTTCTTTCTTATCTGTACTGCGACCGATCCGGCGAACGTGGGATTGCTGCCAGTGATGCCACATTTGTAAAAAGAAACGAAAAAATGCATTCATAAACGTGAGCAACTATACTTTTTGTTAGAACAATTCGCATAGTTTACTCGGTTTATATTAACTTTTATTCACATTTTTTCCATATTTTGACCATATTTGGTTATCAGAATATTAAGCGCTATTACTTCGTGTTTTTTTCGTCTGAAAGTTGTTTTGCCAGATAATACTCATAAAGCTTGGCTTCTTTCAGAAAAGCATAAAATGCATTAATCATGCTACCGATAAACCCACGCCTTCCATTTAAAAAATTACGGCGCAAGACATATGACTTAAAGAAAACTGAAGGAAACACAAGAACCAGCTTGATCATGCTGTTCTTTTTGTCATGCTGAACTTTATCTTCAACCATCAAACCAGAATAGATATTGTTCTTTTTTAATTTATTCTCAATCGTTAAATCCCCATAGTGCATGACGGGATTTTTCAATTGACCAGTACGACCATGAACCTCTGGCGCACTGGCATGCACAATTTTTTGCTGAAAATGAACACTATCTTTGCGGAACATCCGGACTTTTGCATTCATTCGTGTCCAGCTTGAATGAAAGCCACTCATAAAATAATCATTGAATTTCAAACGATACGCATAAAAACGAGGGTCAGCAATGGCTTTAATAATTTCTTGCTTTAATGCTTCTGTGACGACCTCATCAGCATCCAGATTAAGTACCCAATTCTCGGTGCAATAACCAATCGCTATCTGCCGTTGAGGACCATCCCCCATCCATTCATGGCTATACACTTTGTTGGTATATTGACGAGCTATCGCAAGCGTATCATCCGTACTTCCAGAATCCACCACCACAATTTCAGCAAAATCACGCACGCTTTCCAGCAATCGACCAATATTATGGGCCTCATTCTTACAAATTACGGCCACACTGACAGGTATTTTACTCATATTATCCACACCCTAATACCTATTTACAGACGATAACGCCCTACTCGTAGCGCAATTCTTAACTGCATCATATTCATCTTGCCGCTGATACTAATACGAGGCAAACAATATAGATTTTCTGCACTTAGTGATTGAATTCTCTTTTTTGTGGATACGGCACTACGAAAACCCGCGTCTTTAACCATATCCATGTGTTTAGCTGAAAAGCGACCAAATGGATACGCAAAGTTATAACAATAACCTACCTGCTGCTCGACCCATTTTTTTGAATCGAGGATTTCCTGCATCGCCTGCTCATCACTAATATTATTTAAATTAGGATGTGTCATCGTATGCGCACCGAACTCAACCAAGCCACTCTTGGTCATGATTGCGAGGTGTTCAGGCTGCATTTTTTCAATTGCTGCAAATTTTGGTGATAGGAAAATCGTTGCTTTTGCGTGATATTTCTCTAACAACGGAAATGCACCAGTGTAATTATCTAGAAAGCCGTCATCAAAAGTTAATGCCACAACTTTTTGATGACTCAATTTCTGACTTTGCGAATGCTCTAACCACTCAGACATGGTCAATGTTTTGATATTTTTCTTGTGTAATAACTGCAATAATCGCTCAAATTTTTCAGGTTGCATGTTCATACCAGAGGCTGGCTCGTCGGCTGTAACTTGATGCAACATCAAAATACGCGGAATTTTCCAAGATCGATGAGGCAGCCAAAAAGTGTATTGCCCTAAAATCCAGAACAAACCGATGACCACTAGAATTAAAAAAATTGCAAACAGCACAATATGCATAAAATTTACTTAGCCTGTAAAACTAACCTTTAAAAACATGAGAAACCCATTCATAGTCTTGAGTATACGGTAACTGAAAAATAGTTTCTTCCATAAAACGCGCGACTCTGTCTGCGTTACAACTACTATGAGCACGACGCCAACCCGCTTCTGCAATTTTTGCGGCCTCATCAGGATGATTTCGATAATAGTGAGCCAACTTAATCAGATCTTCGAGATCATCGAAGTATACAATTTCATCTTTTTTATAAATCAAATCAAACTCAGGGACTTTAGGACATAATGCAAGCAAGCCATTTCCCGTTAAATGGGCAATACGATCAGAGCTGTATAAGCACACATCATTGCGTCTCGAATGATTTAATCCCATTCTAGAATTGGCAAGATTATCAAAATATTCAAAACCATTGAGCCCAGGAAAGCCTAACAAACCATTAAACTTGAGTGGTATATCTTTTAATCCAGCCTGCACACCCTCCATAAACTCTCGCCGAGAAACGGAATCTCCAATCGATCCACAGAACATTAACTCATACTCAAAATCTCGACGTTCAAAATTCTTTAAAGAATCAACTGAAATATCGACTGGATTCGGGAAATAAGCGCGAATAACGTGAGATGGCGCCAGCTTCTGCAAATACTCTCCACCTGTGGTCGCAAAAATAGCATCCAAATAAGGGAATAGCGGCTTCATATAAGCCGTATTTTCTTCATGGAATAATGGATCGACATACCAAAGTGCAATTTTAGTCTTTGGGTAATCCTGACGAATTTGTTGTAGTGTTGCACTCGAAATAAGTTGTGCGTGACCTAATAACACAAGATCAGGCCTAAGATTTCTACAAACATTTAAAACATCTGCATTCGCCTTAGATGCGCCCATACTTTTGGTTTTAAAAATCGTCGACATACGCGCCATATCGCGCATACTATATTCATAGACAAAATGATTATTTCTGACAAAACCAGCAGATACTTTTCGGTCCACATTATAAAAAGCTCCACCTTGAGCCTTATAGCCAAAATTTCCAATATGTAAAATTCTCATATTATGATCTCGCTTGATTTGAAAATTTAGGCAATATCATCACCAATCCAACAATGATGTAAGTAAATACTGAAAACATATAAAAATCGAAATCAACAAGTCCATGAACCAAGATATTGATTAATAGCCCAATACCTAGATAATAGCTCACTTCATTTTTTGCTAAAAAATTTTGTCGGATTCGATATGAAAAAGAAGAAAACCAGATTAACCAAAATATGATGCCAAAAATCCCGCTGGCATAAACAAGTCCGACATAAATACTATGCGGATGATCCTGATATAAAACACGACTTGGCTCAATCATGTGATCATATTTCATCGCATGTGGACCATAACCAAACCAAGGTCGTTGAACAATCCTTTCACTCACAGCTTGCCATATTCCAAAGCGACCAGTATCCACACCTTGCTGATCTTGATGTATTAGATATTTATGAAAAGAAATTTGTTTAGAACCAATCCAACAACCAATACTAATTGTCGCCCAAATAGGTATTAACCATAAATCTAAACGGAACACACGCATCCAACCGAGATGGCATAATGCAGCCAATATAATAAATATTGTCGCAAAAACCATCCCGATAAGAGCTCCACGAGATCCATTTAAAATAGCAATTCCTGCCAATAAAATCCAAGCAACTGACAGTAAATAGGACTTTAAACGTGATGGTTCATTAACCATCAGAGCTGTTATGAAAACAGAGGCTATAGAAAAACCCACGCCTAGTCGATTTCGATTAACATACCAATCAAAGCCATTCCCAGTAAAACTCATTGCATCATGAAGATGTAAATTATACATCGTAATAGCAGCCGCAGTGATTGTTAGAAAAATAACAACATACTCTATTGTTTTTCGTAAAGAGTAATCAGGCAAACGAATCAAATAAAGGGCAACTACACTCAAGGAAATACCTTTAAGAACTTCGCCGCCATCGCGCAATGCGGTAACTCGGGAGAACGCATAAGTCGACATGGCTAAAAAATACACCAAAACAACAAGTAACCAAGGCCAAAGCAGCCTCCACCAACGATTCCGAAGCTCAGAATCGCTCAATAACACCCACACTAAGGCCAAAATAAGACAATTTGAACCAATCCCATTAGTGGAAACCAAAGCTGATAAAGAAAATAAACATAAAATCGGTAACGCAAGAGTCGTTAATTTTGCTCTTATATTGAAAGCCGAAACATCAGAACCGAGCACTATATACCCCTCACACAAGAATCTTAGTCAATAACCAGCTTGCAGCCCGATTAGCTTCTTGGAGCTGAGGCATTGCCTTAAACTCCTCATGATTCAAATACGAATCTAATGGTAGAAAAAACCTCTGTTCACTCAATAAATCTGTGGCTTTTGTTACCGTGTCTTCTTTAATTTGCGGCATGGTCAATAAGCCGACAGAACACCCTGCCGTAAGCGCCTCAAACAACATTGAACCGCTATCTCGAGTTACCCAAACAACTTCGGCAAGCTGCAACTGTTCAAACAACCATCCTTGTGGTGTTTCGGTCACGGGAAATACCTGAAGATTCTCAGGCTTATCTCTAAAAAAAGAATGATTTAAAAATGAATTTGGTGTACGACGAGAAGTCGTAAGAATTACTGTTTGTGGGTCGATTTCATTCGACAATCGATTGACCAATCTTTGAATTTGGTCAATTAGAATTTCTTCAGAATAAGCATATCGTTTCGATGCACCACCAATTAAAATTAAATGGCGATTTTTTTCATGTCGATGCTCATTCACCAGCGGATTGAGTACACCTTTTGAAATAAATACATGATCAGGAACTTTAGGCTCTGGGTCAGCATAATCATGTGCAGGAACGATTGCAAAATCAAACCAAGATATCGGCAACGTTGGACGCATCAAGACGATGCTTTTTGCTTGCGGAAAACAACGCTTAAGTAAAATCAAAGGCCAATGTGTCGCATGCCCTACTCCCACAATCAAATCAGGCGTTGGTTGTCCTTCTAAATTTGAAGGTAACTTTCCGATTCGTCCATGTGACAATAGGTATAGGATGAGCGCGAAGCTCGAAAGTTCCGAAACAGAAATATCCAGAACATTTATGCGAACCCCGAGACGCTCTAAAGCGACAAAAAGGCCACGTGCTTGCGCAACGTGACCTGCTTTGTGATCGCTAAGATGCCAAATATTCATTGGATTACCATCAAATAACTTTTGAGGAAGCGTAAATCTACAAATTTATGCAATATCATACATATATAACAATTTTCATACTATATACGATAAAGCAGCAGAAATCATGATTACACTTAAAAGTACAACACAACTTCATGATTCCCACACAATTTCCGCTGCTTTTCATCACATACCATTTATGACAAGGATTAAAGCCTATGCTTCCTAGGCCGCTGTTATACCAATGTTAACCAGTGTTGATATTTCTCAATCTTACCTGACACCGCATCAAAGAAGATTTTTTGCAGTTTTTCAGTGATTGGACCACGTGAACCAATACCGATTGGACGATCATCATATTCACGAATTGGCGTCACTTCAGCCGCTGTACCAGTTAAAAATGCCTCATCAGCAATATAGAACTCATCACGAGTAATACGACGTTCAATAACCTGAATACCTTCATCTTTTGCGATTTGGAAAATCGTCTGACGAGTAATACCATCCAGCGCACCACTGCCTAAATCTGGTGTATGCAACACACCGTCTTTTACCAAGAAGATGTTCTCGCCTGCACCTTGGCAAACAAAGCCATGCGGATCCATGAGAATGGCTTCATCGTAACCCGCCGCAGTCACTTCTTGATTAGCCAAGATAGACACAGGATAGTTACCTACCGCCTTTGCTTTACACATGATGATGTTTGGCTGGTGATGGGTGAACGATGAAGTTTTGACACGAATACCCTTCTCCATGCCTTCCGCACCCAAGTACGCGCCCCATGGCCACGCCGCCACAGACACATGCACAGTATTGGTTTTTGCCGCGATACCGAGTTTTTCTGAACCAATCCAAGCGATTGGACGCAAGTAGCAAGACTTCAAGTTGTTTTCGCGCACGACTTGTTTTTGTGCTTCTTCTAAAGAGGCTTGATCAAAACCCACTTTCATCTGAAAAATACGTGCTGAATTCAGCAAACGCTTGGTGTGTTCTTGTAATTTAAAAATCGCAGTGCCTTTTTCTGTTTCATACGCACGCACACCTTCAAACACACCCATGCCGTAATGCAAAGTATGTGTTAATACATGGATTTTGGCATCACGCCAAGGAACCATTTGTCCATCTAACCAAATTACACCATCACGATCGGCCATACTCACGACTGAAATCTCCACGAATTTGAGAAAAACAAGGTCAACAGCTTTTAAATAAGCTGCAAAAAACAACTCAATGAGCTGCTTTATCAATTAATTGTTGCCAGAGAGCGCGAACAGTCGTGCGGATATCCAGCCAGTCCGCTGCCGACACTTGCAGAGATCGATGAGCAAGGGCAAGACGGTGACTTTCAAAACGTTCGCGTAAATACGCATCGGTTAAGGCATTCGCATCGACGCGGGGTAAGCGTCCTGACGTTGCCAAAGCGTCTAATATACGTACATTGTCTGAATAACGGGCCAAAGCAGGTTCTGCATTAGACCAAGCCAACACGCCGTATTGTGCCATAAACTCAATATCGACGATACCGCCAGCATCCTGCTTTAGATGAAATATTCCACTTTCTTGTTGTGTTTTTGATGAACCTAAATGATCTTGCATTTTTTGACGCATCGCCTGCACTTCAGTGCGAACGACCTCAAGGTCGCGTGGCTGAGTTAAAATATTCAGGCGAATCTTTTCAAATGCCGCACGAACCTCAGTATCTCCAGCAACACTCCGCGCTCGAACCAGTGCTTGATGTTCCCATAGCCATGCGCTTTTTTGCTGATACAACTCAAAGGCATGGAGACTCGAAACTAGCAAGCCAGAAGCACCCGAAGGCCTTAAACGTGTATCTACTTCGTAGACACGACCATCTAATGTTTGCGTCGACAATAAAGTCATGATCTTTTGTGCAAGACGCGCACAGAACTGAAAACCACTGATGGGTCGTTCGCCATCGGTATCTGCCTGCTCATCAATGTGATGCAAGAACACCAAATCCAGATCGGAACCGTAGCCCATTTCCAAACCGCCTAACTTGCCATAACCCACGATAGCAAATTCTGGATGATCGGCTGAGGCGCGTTCTGCTTTAGCATTTGCATCATCCGAAGCCTTCAAAGGCCAGCCATGACGCGCCACTAAAGGCGCAAGTGCCAGTTGAATCACCACCTCTAAAACGACTTCAGCAATGTCCGTCAGCGCATCACTGACTTTCATCAGCGGTCGTTCGGCAAGAATATCGCTGGCTGCAACACGTAACACATGACTCTTTTTGAACAATCGCAACACACGCATCTGCGCTTCTACATCATCGCGATCAATCCTCAACAACTCTTGGCGAAGCACATCGGTTAAATCATCATGACTCGGTAACTGATTCAAATCAGCAGAAAGGAACTCATCCAACAATACTGGATAACGTGTTAATTCCTCACTAATCCAAGGACTTGCGCTAACCATTTGTACTAAGTGTAATAATGCACTGGGATTTTCTAGTAATAACACTAAATAAACGCTACGCCGCACCACAGCTTCTATGAGTGGTAACCAGCGTAAAAGTGCATGTTGAATCGTCGCTGAATCAGGTAACGTCAAGAGCGCATCGAGCAATTGCGGCCAAAATGCCTGTAACCGCTCACTCGCCAGCGTGGGTAAAGCTTTGATCAGTTTACTATCCCAAAATGTCTGTAATTGCTTTTGAGTCTCTGTATCCAAATGCCCAAGCAAGGTTTGATTGAGCTGTTCAATATCTAATGTACGTTCTTGTGCGCGGCGATCAGCCACAACTTGCGCAAATTGCGCACGAACCAAATCACGTAATTGGTCTAATCGAGCCAATAATGCCTGCCAATCTGAAAACTGGAGTGTTTGTGCCAACCGTTCTTGCATGACAGCATCGACAGGTAACTGCTGAGTTTGCTGATCGTTTTGCGCTTGAATACCATGTTCTAAACGACGGAAGAACAAATAGGCTTCACGTAATTCAGCCACATGTTTGAGGGAAATTAAATTAAGATGACCCAAGACCTCTAACGCAGACAAGCAATTTGCGACACGCAGCTCTCGCCAAGTACCGCCATAAATCAGTTGAAACGCCTGAACAATAAACTCAATCTCACGAATCCCACCAGCACCAAGCTTAATATCGCCTTGGACATTGCGACGTAACTGCTCACGCTCAATCATGCCTTTCATTTCACGTAGTGCAGCAAAAGCGGAATAATCGACATAACGACGATAAACAAAAGGACGAGTCATTTTCAGTAGATTGTCGCCGACTTTACCGCCTGTAATGACACGTGCCTTAATCCATGCGTAGCGCTCCCACTCGCGCCCATGTTGTTCCAGATAGCGTTCCAGCGAAATATAATTGCACGCCAGCGCACTGCCATCGCCCCACGGACGCAAGCGCATATCGACCCGAAACACAAAACCATCTGCCGTCACGGTATCAAGTAAACGAATAACAGCTTGCCCCCACTGAATACAAAACTGCTGCACAGTAATCGGTCGGCGACCTGTCGTTTCACCTGATTCATCGAACGCAAAAATCAGGTCAATATCACTCGATAGATTGAGTTCTTGCGCGCCAAGTTTGCCCATGCCGATGACGATCAAATCTTGTATCTGACCATCCTCACCGATCGGCTCGCCATGCTTCTCGACCAATGCAGGTCGGGCAAAATCCACAGCGGCTTGAATCGCAATATCAGCAAAGTCCGAAAGCTCTCGCGTCAGTTGTACAACATCAGTGAGTTGATTGGCGTCTCGCCAAATCCAGCGCAGCATCAGTCGAGCGCGTAGACGACGCATCGCCTGCATCCATTCAGCTTCTAGCGTGACTGCTTCTAGCGCATGACGAACCAATGCCACAATCTCGTAAAAGCTCAGGCTTTTTTCAAAGTGATCAATGTTGAAATCGGTAAGAACTTGCTCTAATTGTTGTTGTAAAACCTGCTCGGCATAATTGCTGGCAATGAGTGTTTTTTTGAGCTGAGTCTCTGGAAGATCAGGATAAACAAGAGAAGTCATGTCCGTATAACAGTTTTAAAAAGAGATAGGTTTACCATATCGTGTAAGATTATGATAAACAAGTAGGATTTCTTTAAAAAACAAACATCCTTCTTCCTTTATTATTTTTAACAAACTGGAAGAATCACAATTCAGGTATTAGGCATATCTATGACAAATTCTAAATACACATCTCCTGTTGATTGGTATGTCGGTTCATATCTTCTCCGTTTTATTGAGATCGAGGCACAAAACAATGACAATCCTGATGCCATGTTTAATACATGGGAAAATACAGTCATTGTTAAAGCCAATAGCTTTGAAGAAGCCTACGACAAGGTACTTGCGATTGCCAACCGAGAAACAGAACCCTACAGAGGCGGTGCAAAAGGTATTCCTGTACAATGGCAATTTGAAGGCATTACTGATCTTCTTCCCATCTATGAGCCACTAGAAGATGGAGCTGAAATCATGTGGACAGATCATGGTAATAGAAAATTAAAAACCTTAAGGCGGTGGAGCAAAAATCTTGATGAGCTTAAAGATTAAGACACAGCCAACAAGTCAATCTAACTAAATTGACATCAGGATGAATGTTGAATAGGCTCGATAGCAAAGATATTTTAAGTGATCGTAATATTGAACCGCCAAGCCATAATTGAAAAAATTAGTCATTCCGCTGATCTATATGGTGCTTCTAATCCACAGCAGCTAAGCCAGCTTTTGCACAGTTTAGCTAATGCATCTGAAAACGAACTATTCTTCGGTTTATTTTCGTTTTTTTATGATCCAACTCTCCAGAGCTCTTTTGAGCGACAACAACTGGCAGGTACTTTATTATTTGAGCTTTGCCCAGCGTGTCCCCTAGAGCTGGATGGAGCTATTTACGCTATTCCAGCGCATTGGAACTTAAGTGTCGAAGAGGTTCCTTGGTATCTTTGCAAGGAGTTCGGTAAAAACGTAGTAGAGATTTTCTTGGCAGAACTTATTCTCGAAGTAGAAAGTAGTAGTGTAAAAAAGAGTTTTGAAACAATGTCTTATTGGATAAAAAGGTACAACCAAGAAAGTACCTAAAAATCATTGCAGCCAACGTAATGGGTAGATGGTGAAAATTAAAATCAAGCACAGCATCAACCCAACCCACTCAACGCCTGCTCTAAATCCGCCTGCAAATCAGCAATATCTTCCAAACCAATGCTAAACCGAACTAAAGCCCCGTTGACCAAGTGCTTCGGCACTTCACCATCTTTCATACCGCGTAACGAAGACAACCGATAAGGAACCACCAAACTCACTGGCCCACCCCAGCTATAACCTAGCTTAAATAAACTCAACCGCTCACAAAAAGCATTCGCCTGCTCTGCCGTATATTCAGGCTGCAAAATAATACTAAACAGCCCAGCCGCACGATTGTTAGCAATCGCTAACCAAGCATCATGCCCCTGTGAATCAGGAAATGCAGGATGTAAAACCTGAGCCACTTCTGGACGCGACACTAACCATCTCGCCAACGCGCGCGACGCTTGATCTTGCGCTGTATAACGAACTGACATCGTCGGTAAGGAGCGCAACACCAATTCAGCATCATTGGCAGCAACATTCACCCCCATCCACTGCTGAGTTGCTTTCAGCCGCTTAAAGAGCGCCTCATCGCGCGTGACGATACTGCCCATCAACACATCCGCGCCACCACTCGGATACTTGGTCAATGCATGCATTGTCAGATCAACAGACTGCCCATCAGGTAGTTCAAACGCATTAAACGCAAGTCCTGCACCCCACGTATTATCCAGCACAGTAATCAACTGATGCGCGCGAGCAATTTTAATAAATGCTGATAAATCAGGAAACTCCATCGTCACCGAACCCGCAGCTTCTAGCCATAACAACTTGGTATTTGGTTGGATCAAGGCAGGCAACTGATTCGGTTCAAGCGGATCATAAACCCGTAAAGTCAAGCCAAACCGCCCAAGAATGTGCGTCAACATCTCAAGGTTTGGCCCATAGACATTATGTGGAATTAGAACATCATCACCTTGATTCAATAAAGTAATGTTGATCAGTCCAATCGCCGCCAAACCACTCGGAGCCAATAAACAATGCAAGCCGCCTTCTAGCGTTGCGATGCGTTCTTGCAGCGTAAATGTCGTCGGTGTGCCATGTAATCCATAGCTATAATTATTCCCCAACCGCCAATTACGCGTATGCATCGACGCTACATCAGGAAAAATCACCGTTGATGCTTTATGAATCGCAGGCTGCACTGCACCGAATCCTTCTGGAGCTTCATAAGGATGATGGATGAGACTGGTCATCTGACCTTGTGGTTGAGCAATCGATTTATCAGTTGGCTTAGACATCTTTTTTCTTGTTCTCGACGTGAATGCAGGGTTTGGTGGCTATCAGCTTAGGCGTTGAAACAGATTTTGCTTTGAAGTCTTTTTTGAAGAATAAATATTCTCAAAATTTTGAATATGGTGATTTATCTTATGCTATCAAATCTCCCCTAACCCCTCTTTTCTAAAGAGGGGGAAAGCTCCTCCCTTTAGAAAGGGAGGTTGGGTGGGATTTCTAGGCATATGTTCAATAAGCCTCATAAGATAAGTCATACCCTATGCTTTTAAGAAAGCCAAATTACTCAATAGAATGCTCATAATCTTCAGCAGAGAGCAGTTCATTCAAGTCCGCAACTGCAACTGGTTTAATTTTATAAATCCAGCCATCACCATAAGGATCGGTATTGACGAGATCTGGATCTTCTTCAAGTAAAGCGTTTACTTCGACAATTTCACCATCAATAGGAACAAAGATATCTGATGCTGTTTTGACAGACTCAACAAAACCAGCAGTATCACCAGCCATCAAATGCTGACCTACATCTGGTGCTTCTACATAAACCAAGTCACCTAACGCATCTTGCGCATGATCAGTAATACCAGTGACGACAATATCGCCTTCCAAACGTACCCACGAATGGTTTTTGGTGTAGTGTAAATCGCTTGGATGATTCATAGGATAACTCCAACAAGATGAATTGCTATTTAAAACTGAGAAAATGGGATTTAATGGGAGTCATTCTACTCATTTGAATCTGTGAAAGCATCTACATAGAGTTGAAAA
The DNA here is from genome assembly GCA_030150135.1 of Aquirhabdus sp. Taxonomy (GTDB): domain Bacteria; phylum Pseudomonadota; class Gammaproteobacteria; order Pseudomonadales; family Moraxellaceae; genus Aquirhabdus. The sequence goes on along the minus strand of JASLGO010000082.1, from coordinate 6,161 downwards.
CAACAGCAAAAAAGTAGATTATGCGCAAGCTTAATCCATCTAAAGCGACCGAAAAGTAAAGGCGTATCGATATGAAGTGGTTACTCGTGAGTGTGGGCGCGGCGCTGGGCGCAATGCTTCGGCTGTTTTTCGCCCAGACCATGAATGCCATGCATCCTGTCATTCCCTATGGCACATTGATGGCGAATATTTTAGGTGGATTTCTGATGGGCTTGGTCGTCGCATCGAGCAATCAACTCAGTAATGAAATGCGTTTTCTACTTGCCACTGGTTTCTTAGGCGGCTTAACCACTTTTTCCACATTCTCCGCAGAAAGTTTTACACTGTTCAACAACGGTCGCTTTGGATTTGCATTTGTATTAATTGGAGTCCATGTGATCGGCTCAATTGCAGCAACCGCTATGGGCTTTTGGCTAGTTAATGCTTTAAGATCAGCTTAAAACACTCTTTCTTATTACATCAAATCTTTATAAATCAATTTACTAAAAAAATCTGAGCTACAAAAAGCCTAGCTGAATTTGTGTCACATCATCGATATATTGATAAGATCTCAGTTTATTTGATCTATCGTCCCTAATGTCCGATCTCGCCCCTTCATCAAATTCTACTGAACATTACCAATCCTATCGTTTTGCATGGATTGCCATGCTTGGTGCACTCACTGCGCTTGGACCTCTATCGATTGATATGTATCTATCGGCATTGCCGAGTATCGCTCAGGAGTTTGGTATCACGACAATAGATGTCGCAACGACATTACCTGCATATTTCTGTGGACTCGCCTTAGGTCAGTTGATTTACGGCCCGATCAGTGATCGATTTGGGAGAAAACCACCACTTTACTTTGGCTTAGTGCTTTTTTGTATCGCATCTATCGGATGTATGTTTGCAACACGGCTCGATTTATTGTTGGTCGCTCGTGTCACACAAGCATTAGGAGGCTGCGTGGGAATGGTGATTGTTCGAGCGACAATTCGTGACTCCTTATCACCGACACAATCAGCGAAAGCATTTTCCAGTATGGTGCTCATCATGGGCATTGCGCCGATTCTCGCACCATTATTTGGTGGCTGGTTACTGACTCATTTGGGATGGCATAGCATCTTTGCAGCATTAGCAATTTTTAGCACAGCTTGTTTGGTCATGATTCATTTCGGATTTTCAGAAACACTGATGAACGAAAACAGACGACCATTAGCGCTTAAAAATGTATTCGTGACTTATGGATTATTGCTCAAAGATTCTAGCTTTCGCACGCCTGCCCTTGCTGGCGCGTTCTCCTACGCATCTATGTTTGCATATATAGGCGCGGCATCTGCAATTCTCATGGATCGCTTTGGCGTGAGCGCACAGCATTTTGGTGTGTATTTCGGAATCAATGCCCTAGGCGTGATTGGCATGTCGCAAGTCAATGGTCGCCTAGTCGGTCGGTTCCATCTTTTGCAACTCCTCAAAGCAGGATCACTCTTACAAGTCATCAGTGCAATCTGGATATTGTTCCTCGCACTGACTGGACAAGATACGCTGATACGCGTCATGGTGGGATTGTTTGGTGTGGTTGCTGGCGTTGGTTTGACAGGCGCAAATAGCAATGCTTTAGCACTCGCCCAACAAGGAAATCGCGCAGGTAGCGCGAGTGCATTACAAGGTTCAATTCAATTTACACTCAGCTTATGTAGTGGACTTGTGGTACATAGCTTAATGTTCGATATGCTGACGAATCTTGCCATCGTGATCGTCGGATGTACCCTGCTTAGTCTAAGTTCAGTACTTATTATTTCAGTGAGAAATAAACGCTTGGCGATGTTGATTTAAATCACCACAGCGACAATCGGCCACAACCGCTTCACAGTGCCCGCCAATAAAACCACTGTCCCACCGACTTCAGCCACAATCAATGACCACATGAACCCAGAAATCAGGATATTTGGTAAGGTTTTCTTGCCCAACTTATGTGGTCGTGCCAATTGATTCTGGGTATCGCGCAATGCACCATGAATAACATAAGTGCCGATCGATAACGAAAAATAAACCAAATTTGCAAGAACCGCCCAAAAATTCACCATCGATGACCACACAGAAAACCCTGCTAAAACAGCAAGCACGAGTGCGCTGAATGAGTACATCAGAGAAGCACGATGAGCAATATCGACATAATAAGGTGCGCGTGATTTTTCACTCGCCATGATTGCGGTATATTTCCAGACACCTGTCAACAGACCTACAAGAAGAAGAAAACCTGAACCTAAAATCGCCAAACAAACAGCAGCGGAAATCGAAAAAAAATCACTCATAACATATAAACTTAACAATCTAAATTGTCAGCATAGTACCATGAGTATGACATTGCGTCATTTTTATGCAAATCAATCTAATATCGATTAGATCAACCTATTTAGATATGGATACACAACGATACGCCTGCCAACAGCGCACCAATCGACGCACCCACCATCACATCCGTTGGATAATGCAATCCCAGAACCACACGAGAAGCAGCAACCAAAAGCATGAATGGAATCAACACAGGTAATAACAACGGAAAACTAACGCCCAGCATGATGGTAAACAACACCGCATGCAGCGTATGTCCTGATGGAAAACTAAAATGATCCAAAGGCCGTTCGCCGAGCATAATCGCTTGGTGAACTTGATAAGGTCTAGGGCGTAATGTTTTATTTTTCAGTAATTTATAAATCGCAAGACCTGTCAAACTGGTCAAAGAGATTTGAATCAATAATGGCAAAACTGCCATGCCGTACCATGCCCAAACAAACAATATCATCCCATACCAAAACCAACCATCGCCCATGCGACTAATCATTTTAAACAAACGCGCTACGGCTAGACGTGTTGAATAACGATTCAGACGCAAGCACCAATATGTATCCCAACCTTGAACCTGATCTTGCATCTGTAGCATTTTTAATTGAAATTTACTCATGATTTACCTCCTCTTTGAAAGTCGCAAGCTCTACGTTTGAGACCTCATTGAATTGTTTTTGTTGTATCACTTGCTCCAGTACTTGTTCAAATTGAACAACAGCATGCTGCCATCCCATTTGTTGTACGCGCTGACTTGCACGTTTGCCCATGGCTTGGAGCTCTACTTGTTTTGGCAATCCTGCCGCTAATTGCTTAAAGTGCCATTCATCCTTGAGCGGACACAACCATCCTGATTTTCCTGAGTCAACCAATTGACCCGCTGCTGCATCATTGAAAGCTAATACAGGCAAACCACTTGCCATCGCCTCAGGTACAACATTACCAAACGTCTCAACTTGACTCGCAAATACAAAGACATCTGCACTAGCATAATATTGACTTAACTCATCGCCTGTACGCATCCCCGCAAAAATCACATCCGATCCAAGCTTCTCAAGTCTTTGACGTTCTGGGCCATCACCTACCAAAACCAACTTCACCGCGCGGAACGACTGCTCAAGTTGTAACTCACGAAATGCCGCAATCACCAAATCAATATTTTTCTCAGGTGATAAACGTCCAACATAGAGTAATACAGTCGTCTGCTCACCTGCTCCCCATGATTTTCGTAATGCCTGATTGCGATGTTCAGGACTAAAACGCTCTACATCAACGCCACGTGTGACGACCGAAAGACGATCAATTCCCATTGCTTCAAGTTGATGAACCGTTTTCTCGCTCGGTACACAAGTCACATCGGTACGATTATGAAAATAACGCAGATATGAAATAATCGGTGCCAGCAAAAAGCTCAAACCAAAGTAAGTGCTAAACTCGTGAAATGGCGAGTGAAAACCGCTCGATACTGGAATGCCTAACTTTCTCGCAGCATAGAGCGCAGCCAAACCTAGTGGGCCTTCGGTAACAATATGCACAATATCAGGCTGAGTCTGCGTAAAGAATTCTTTCAGCCTTGAATAGGCAGGAGCTCCAAACTGAAGTGTGTTATAACGAGGAATCGCAAAACCTCTCACCAACATCGTTTGTTCGGCAATAGAATCATCAGACGCTAGAGACTGAGCTGGGCGAACGAGAAAAAGCGTGTTTCCATTTGCTTTTAAGCCTTTCGCCAACTGATAGATAGAATGGGCTACGCCATTGATTTCTGGTGGCCAAGTTTCGGTGATCAGTGCAATACGGCGTTTTGGCGTTGCGAGTAAATGACTTTCTAAGTTTTGATTGTATTTATAACTAAAGAGAGATTGTTGTTCTGGTGCTATTTTTATTGGCTTGGTATTCTCTGTTGCGCCATCATCTTTTACAACAACATCTGGTTGTTTCAAACGTTCTTCGCGGCTTAAGTCATTAATGACTGCATTCATCGGCTCAAAGACTCTATTCATTTTCATGAATAAAGCATACGTCTGTGTCTTGACAGTCAGTTGACGATTTGATGACAGAACGGTGACGATTAATTAATCACTTATTGGCAAAATACGTTTTCTCAACCTTGCCTCATATATAAAAACCATTCGAAAAAAGGCGCACGATGTGCACCCTACAATCTTATTCTTTAACCTCATCCTGATTCTCTGTCCCACAAGTCGGACAAAATCCAAAAAATGAATTATGACGTGTATTGCACTTTGGACAATTTCGGTAAAGTTTCAACCCGCAAAACATACAAAAATTACTCACTACATCCTTGCTCTCAAGCAACTGCCGCTCACAACTCGGACATACATTCGCCGCTAACTTCTTGATCGCAATAATATGATCCAACTTCTGACGACGTTCATTTTCATCAGCCTTAGCCGTCAATTGACGCTGTGCCAAATAAGCCTGCATCCAACCAATGCCGTAATATCCGCAAACCAACACCAAAATCAATCCAACGATACAGCGTACATAACCGCCATAACTTGGCAAATAAGGCACCAACTCCACAAAGAAACTAAACAGCGCAAAGAAAATAAAACCCCACACAAACGGCCAGTATTTGCTCTTGCGATGACGAACAAACAACCAAACCGCAGCAACAATCAATGGCAAAATGAACAGCAAGCGATAACCAAAAACCTGTAACTGTTGTTTAAACACAGCTCGTTCATAACGCTGGTTACTCTCTTGCTCTAGCTCAGCATATCGCGGATATAACTGTTCACTCCGTTGATTCAGAAGCAACAACTGATGATCCAGATCAGCAATTTTTTGCTGACTCGCAACCTGACTGGTTTTCAACTCCTCTAAATGTTTGGTACGTGCAATCAACTCAGGATTTTGATTCGACTGACTCGTTACTGCACGCGTTGCCAGCCAGTTTTGAAAATTGACATGTTCCGTATCATATTGACTTTGCGCAGCGCTAAGAGATTGTTGCAGCAGATCACGCTGATCATTCTTTTCACTCTGCTCAATCTCAATATTTTTCTTGGTTTGTTTCAACGCAATTAATTGTGGTGCCGCAAACTGATCTGGCGTCAAATTATTTGTCGCCAGCGGCAGGTCTCGAATAATCAAACCACCAAAACCAACCAGAAACCATGCAAAAAGAATCGCAACTAGCCACATCGTCAGACTAAATAACTTTTCTGGTTGTAGAAGTGTTTTCATTGTGGGTTCCTTATGGCGATTTACGACGCTTTTAATTGATTAGAACAAGCTTTTTACACAACAAATAAACGACTCTTTATTTTTGAGAAGCAGTCGCTTTACTACTCTCAACAATCTGATTCAACTCAGTTTCCTGTTTACCTACTTGCTGGTATTGGGCAGCCATACAACCTGCAATCAGCTCCAGAATTTCATTCATATTTTTAATCGGATCATATTTCGCCTTTGCAGCTTGTGCAGCTCCCTTAATCCGACAATAGCCCAATCCACTTGATTCTCGATCAGTGAGATATTTGATATATACATTCGACATTTGTAAGTATGCAGTAAATTGAGCATTCGCTTGAGAGTGTGATATTGACGTCTTACTCGCCTCTAACATTGCGCATCGATTTTTATACTTTGGATTATTTGGAACACATTTTGAAAACTCGTCGTCTAATGCTTTTTCACGAGCAGCTTCCACCGAATCTTGAGTCGAGTTAGCGGAGGAGTCAGGAGCTGTTGTAGTGGTTGGTTCTACTGAACTACTTGTAGGATTGGTTGTTGCTTCTGCATGAACAAAACTACCGATAAAAACCAATGAACAGGCTAATAATTTAAGTTTCAAAATCCGTCTTCTT
>JASLGO010000068.1 GCA_030150135.1 Aquirhabdus sp. | reverse complement strand
TTTAAAGATGGTATGCTTGATTTACAAATTCCAAAAACAGCGGAAGTTAAACCGAAAGCCGTTGAGATCCATGTTGAAGCAGCCTGACTTAACACTCCGCCAGAAGCTAATCAAACACACAACTTCTGGCGGAGTTTTAATATCTGCAATCTGCGGATATTTCCATTAAAATACGCGGATTGTTTTTCACTTTTCTGGCACTAAATCTACATGAATACATTTCACCTTGAAGGTCGTCCTTTTGTCACGCTCAGCAATTTGCTGAAAATCGAAGGTTGGTGCGAAAGTGGCGCAGCCGCAAAACATGCGATTGATGAAGGACAAGTCACAGTCGATGGCAAAGTAGAACTGCGTAAGCGCAATAAAATTGTCGCCAATCAAGTGGTGAAATTTGCGGGGCAAACGGTGAAGGTTGTGGAGTAAACATTCCAACAACCACAGCAAAGACAATTTCAGCTAAAATCTCCCTACTACTCCATACATGAAAATCAACTCAATGTCCGCTACATTAGATTTAACCCTCGACCTTATAAGCCGCCCATCCGTTACTCCGATCGACGCCGATTGCCAAACCATCATGGCCGAACGCTTAGCCAAAATCGGTTTTTATATCGAAAAAATGCGCTTTGGCGATGTCGATAACCTCTGGGCGCGACGTGGCACCACTGCACCACTGTTCTGCTTTGCAGGTCACACCGACGTTGTACCAACAGGTGATTTAGGCAAATGGTCATCAGCACCTTTCGTTCCCGAAATCCGTGATGGACAACTCTACGGTCGCGGTACAGCCGACATGAAAAGCGCACTCGCTGCGATGGTTGTTGCCTGTGAACGCTTCGTTGCCGAACATCCCGATCATCAAGGCTCAATCGCTTTTTTGATTACCAGTGACGAAGAAGGCCCTTCGATTAATGGCACAGTAAAAGTGGTCGAGACCCTAGAAGCTCGCAATGAAAAAATTAAATGGTGTCTAGTCGGCGAACCATCGAGTACGAAGGTTTTAGGAGATGTGATTAAAAATGGTCGTCGTGGCTCATTGAACGGTATCCTGACCGTACATGGCAAACAAGGTCATGTCGCCTACCCGCACCTCGCTGACAATCCAATTCATCGCGCAGCACCTGCCATTGCCGATCTCAGCAATGAAGTTTGGGATAACGGGAATCAATTTTTCCCAGCCACCAGCTTCCAGATTTCCAATATCAGTGCAGGAACAGGTGCAAATAATGTGATTCCTGCGGATATTAATATCGTGTTTAACTTCCGTTTTTCTACCGAAGTCACTGCGGACCAATTAAAAGCGCGCACCCATGCCATTCTCGATAAGCATAATCTCAAATACACACTGGATTGGTCATTGTCAGGACAACCCTTCCTCACTGCGGAAGGTGAGCTTGTCGCGGCAGCACAAGCAGCAATTCGTGAAAGAGTTGGCGTTGAAACAGAACTTTCAACCAGTGGAGGTACGAGTGATGGACGTTTTATTGCGCCGACTGGTGCGCAAGTGTTGGAGTTGGGCGTGTTGAACGCCACGATTCATCAAATCAATGAACATGTCGATGTGGCGTCACTTGAACCTTTGACGGATATTTATCAGCAAATTCTAACCAAACTTCTCGCCGTCTAAAAACTCAAAAGCCGACAATCATGTCGGCTTTTTTATGTCAATTTCAATAGAAAAAATATCTTTCGATTTATTTCTTTTTGAATGATTTTTCAAGTTTCTCTAAGTCAGGAACAATCCAAGTTTGATCATCATGTTTCACATATTGAAAAACAAATTGGTCCGTTTTTGCACTCGACACATCTGATACAGAATCAATGTCTTTGAGGGCTGAAATGCGAATTTTAGACACCTTAGGTGACTTGAGTGTCGCAATTGCATAACGCAAGTTGTCCTGCTCTCCTTCAATCAATAATGCATGGGTCATATCGGCCTTTGTACCTACGACGACAAGCGGCAGCTTCTGACCTTGCCATTCGACTTGCTGATTAATCAGAGATGTCGTTGTCAGCGTAACTTCGTCTAGCGCTAATGATTTCGGCAGTACCCACGATGTACCTTTGCCTACCGCTAGAATATATAACTCTAACGTACCAGATGTCGTCAGCAAACTCATACTTTGATTTTGTGGCTGCACATCTTTATTTGGACTTGCGTTACTCATGATAAATTTCCTTATCTCTCAACTCTTCATCAGATCATTGATCAAATCACTGAAATTGATTGTTCAGCAATAAATTGCTGTAAATGCTCAGCCAAAACCTCTGGGCTACCATTAAAACTGACTTGACCAGAAGCTCTCACATTATCAGGCTGGCTCGAACAAACACAACTTCCTGCTGTCTGCGCCCAAATAATGCCGCGTGTTTCTTGAACCTTACTCACAGCCGCACTGCCATCATCACCCATTCCGCTAAATACAATCGTGATCAAACGCGAACCAAATGCCTCAGCCGCACGCCGCATGACATCATTAATCGACGGTTTATACTGACCAGGCCAAGGTTCATATTGAACAAAATCAGATGATAGGGATGGATGAGCAAACACCTCGCCGCAATCACCAAAATCAATTTGCCGTAATGCTGGAACAATCAAGATATGCCCTTTCATGAGTTGCAAATTTGGATATATTGATGAACCTTGCTCATCTGGTAATTGTGCAAAATTCTTTTCTGTATCAAATTGCCACTCATTATGCCGCCCTAAAACCCGAGGCAAAACAGCCTGCATATTAGGATCTATATGCTGTACCAAGACGAAAGCAACAGGTAAGGTCACGGGTAAATGATCCAAGAAACGTTTGACCGCTTCAGGCCCCCCCATTGATGCCGCAAGTACACAGACATACTGCCAATTCGGCGGAGTAATACCTGTAACATAGCTTCTGTTTTTGCTCTGATTCAGCATAACTTCAACAGACTCAGACTGTTGATTCAGTTCTTCTTCATGAGCAGGAATACTTAGATGAGCAACACTTACATCAACATCATCGATATGATCTTCATCGATCATCGTCAATAAAGGCGCTGCTTCTCCTAGAACCTTATTTAACTTTTGACTCAGTGATTGCACCCATCGATCATATGCTTTCTTGTTCACTGGCGATGGTGCCTGAGTAATGCCGATCATCAAGGGCGCATCGTCACCTAAAAAATCAAGCACCTCATCCTCATCTTCAACATCTAACAACCAAAGATTCGGCAATAACTCACAATGCTCTGATTTTAAACGGCTGGAATGAATATTATGCAACACATCAAATCCGCTCCGCTCGACCGCTTCGGCAATTGCAATCCGTTGCATTGGATTGTCTGCCACAATCAACAGCCGAGGGGCGGCAAAGTGCATCATAATAATTATGCCAAAGTCTTATTACGTGCGATCTCAGCTTGAGACTCCAGCAAAAGATCGCTGATGTTTTCAAGCAAAATTTGCTCTTGGAATGGTTTACCCATATAGCCATTCACACCAATACTATATGCACGTTCGCGATGTTTCTCGCCTGTACGCGAAGTAATCATGATGATCGGCAAATACGACAATCTTGGGCTGTGGCGTACTAATGTCGCCACTTCGAAACCGTCCATACGCGGCATTTCGATATCCAAGAGCATCAGATCTGGATGAGCATCTTCCAGCTTACTCATCGCATCAACACCATCTTTTGCTGCAATGACTTGATAGCCATGGCGTTCAAGCAAGCGTGTGGTCACTTTACGCACCGTCACAGAATCGTCGACCACCATAATCGTTTGTTTCTGTGCTACGCCAGCAGAAGCTGCTTTAAGTTCCTCAGCTTGAGGTGCACTTGTACGCGCAATACTGCCTGCTGAACGAGCCAATGCAACCAGATCGAGAATGATTACCACAGAACCATCACCCAAAATTGTGGCACCAGAAATACTGCCAACACCCGCTAATTGGACTCCAACAGGTTTAATCACCATCTCTTCACGTGAACCGATCAACTGATCGACCTGAATAGCAAAGCGCTGACCTTCATATTTAATTAGAAGTAACGGTGATGGAATATTCTGACCATATAGCGTCGGTGTATGAGCACCACCGATAAGCTCACCCAAATAACGTAAACGATAATCTAGACCATCTACTTTATAAGTCTGTTGATTCGACTGATAGAATTTTTCGAGTTCAGTTGTACTCACTCGAACAATACGTTCAATTTGAGACAAAGACACTGCAAAAACACGATCACCAACACGAACGCGAAGCGCATCAGTAACAGCCACAGTTAACGGTAAACGCAAGGTAAAACATGTGCCTTTACCTGCTGTAGAATCAACAGTAACCACACCACCTAATTGACGAATCTCACTCTGTACGACGTCCATACCGACACCGCGACCAGAGATCTGAGTCACTGCCGCCGCTGTTGACAATCCGGCATGGAAAATCAACTGCATGATATCGTGATCAGTATGTACAGTTGCTTCATCGATGATGCCGCGTTCAATCGCTTTACGACGCACCGCATCAACGTTGATGCCTCGACCGTCATCCTGCAAGGTAATAATCACCTCACTACCTTCGCGCATGACTGATAGAGTAATCGTTCCTTTCTCAGGCTTCTGTTGTAATGCACGATCAGCTGTTGATTCCATACCATGGTCAACCGCATTACGCAGCATATGCTCTAGCGGTGCAACCATACGTTCCAACACGCTACGATCAAGTTCGCCTTCAGCATTCAGAATAACAAGTTCAACAGGTTTACCTAATTCTGTCGCAGTCTGACGAACAACCCGTTGCAAACGAGGTGCCAGTCGGGAGAATGGAACCAGACGTGAACTCATCAGACCTTCTTGAAGCTCTGACTGAATCCGTGACTGTTGAAGCAATAAACTTTCAGAATCACGTGACTTCTCGATCAGTGTATTTCTGAAATCCAATAAGTCAGATACTGACTCAGCTAATGACTTAGAAAGCTGATTAATCGAAGAGTATTGGTCCATCTCCAACGGGTCAAAGTCTTGATACTGACCACCATCATGTTGACTGACTTCATCTTGATGTCGCGCAATAATTTGCGACTCTAACTCACCATCCATTCGGCGCAATTGTTCTGCGATTTTCTGAATCGCCACACCCATTTCATCAACGGTATATGCGAAGCCTGTCAACTCCATTTCAATTCGCGCGCGGCTAATCGCATTCTCACCAGCCAAGTTGATCATCTTTTCCATCAATGTGGCAGAGACACGCACCATCTCAGTTGAAGACACTTCTGACTCATGCTTCTTCGAAAATAAACCCGTAGTCGGTGGCAAACCAGACTCATCAACATTGGTCATCAGCGTTTCGGTCTGAGGAGCAGCAGGAGCTTTAGCAACTGGTTTTGCAGTTTCAACTGCTTTTGCTGTTTCTGCTTCATGAACAGCAGCAGGTTTGACTTGGGTTGCTGCAATTAATAACGCTGGGTCTTTACGGAACAACTTCAGCGCATCAATCAAAGCAGTCGGCATTTGTGGGCGCTCACCACGATCAAGCACCGCAATCGCATCCGCCAACCAATCATGACTCTGATTCAATAACTGACCAATTGCAGGAGAAACCTCTTTTTTCCCAAGGGCTAAATCCTCATAAACAAATTCCATTTCATGAGACAAATCACCCAAAGAATCAATTCCAGCCATTCGAGCACCCCCTTTGAAGGTGTGCAGGTTACGCTGTAAATCTTGCAATAACTTTTTATGGCTTGGATCACTCGCTTGACTTGAACCCTTCAACCATTGCGCTAATTGAGTACTGGTAAGATCAATAATCTCACCCGCCTCATCCAAGAAAATTTCCAACACATCAGGATCTGGAGCACTACCCTCGTCCCAAGCTTCAGCTAAAACCTGCATTTGTCCTACGACAGGAAGTTCAGGCGTAGCATCAACGGCGGGTGCTGGTTGTGGCGTTGGTTTAACTGGTTCAGCAACGTTAACTTTAGGCGCTTCAGCTTTAGGAGCTTCCACTGCTTTTTCTGGAATAGGCGCTGGCGCAACTGGAGTCTCGACTTCGGACACAGCACTACCCGCATTTCGATTAGAATCCATCAAATCAAAATAACTTTGCAGCACTTGAATATCGCGAGACTTAATATATTGCTGTAATGCCGAAGTTTCTGTCGGCGTGAAGAATGATTTCTGAGACTGAGCCAATTGATCAACTTGTTGTGCGACTTGATCTTGTGCATGACGTAAGAAACGAACAAGTACTTCTGGTGTCTTGTCATTATTTTCGACAAGGCGTTCGTAAACAGTCTCAAGCTCATGAGTATAATCACCAAGACTTTCGACTCGCGCCATACGTGCACCACCTTTCAGCGTATGCATGTGGCGTTGTAATGCTTTCAGAGGCTCTTTATTCTCCGTAGCCGCAGTCCAGCTTGTAAAGCTCTGATCAATTTCTTGAACTAATTCCTCAGCTTCTTCCATGAATACTTCGAGTAATTCTGGATCATTTTCACTATCGATAGGATATTCAAAACTTGTTGTGGTCTTTGAAGCTGTCGCAACAGTTTCCACATGTTGAGTCACAACTGCTTCTTCAACAACAGCTGGCGCAACAGTCTCTTGTTTCACAGACGGTTGAGATTCTGATGGCGTTTGCTGTAACCAATACTGCAAACGTTCAATGATTGAATCTTCAGCCTTAACTTGGATACTTGCAGCAAGTGCATCAAACATTCGTGTTAAAGCAGCATGGCCTGATAGTAAATCATCCACTACAGCATCGTGACTCACACTTAATAATGCTGGATAGGCCAATACATGCTGATAAGCTTGCTGTAATGCTTTAACCAATGAAGTCAATGGCGCGATCGGTACATGAACGACGGCATCCGATAGTTTCAACATCTGAGCATTTAACTCTGCAACATGTGCCAAAGCATCAGTTTCAGCTAAACGCTCTTTTAACGTCCACTCTGCATCAAGTACATCATCAATACCTATATCCATCAACTCTGTGACGAGACCCGTAAATACTGGCTCCGGCTCATCGACAACTGCCTCGCCTTTTTTAGGCATTAATGATTCGACACGATCAATAAACTCATAGCTCATTTCATCAAGGATAGGCATTTTGCCTTCTTTCAACAAATTGACTTGAGAAGTCGTTAATCGATCTAAATCCACGAGTGCATCAATATGTGCATCAGTCATTGCAACGTGTTCACGCATTAACCGTTTACACTCATGCTCCATGACATGTGCAAGCTGATAAATAGACTCAATTCCAGTCATACCTGCACTACCACGTAGGGTATGCAAAGCACGCAACAATACATCAGTCGTCAAAACTTGATGATTACCTGCGACCAAATTCGCTTTAACAAAAGCTCGAATATCCTCTAAATATCCCTCCGCCTCACTCACGAAGATTTCAAGAAGTTGAGGATCTAGTTCATCAATCGATACTTCTTTTTTGGCACTCACTGGAGCAGTCATAGCTTCAGCCTTAACTGGTTCAGCAGCTACAGAGTCTTGTGTAGACTCTTGAATAGATTCTTGGCTATTTAACACTGCAGTAAGGGCATCAAAATCTTCAAGCAAGAATTGCTCATCATCCAAAACAGGAATATCAGAATATCCCTCATCAGCTTTTTGAATGACATTTTGAATTTGTGTGGCGTTAATATCATGCCCAGCTTGAAGCAACCAAGCTGTATGAATGATTGGTAACAGATTAATACTCGGTGCACGCGCTGCTGAAAAGTCTTCCACAAGGCCAGGTATGATCGCAACAACCTCACCGACCAGTTGTACAATGCTTTGTGTTGCAGCAATTGAGTGTTCCAGTACGCTATTGAGTAAGCGTTCGATTGACCACGCAAGTTCAGCAGATGCATGTGCACCCACCATCCGCCCAGAACCTTTTAAGGTGTGGAAATTGCGGCGAATAACCTTTAATGCAGCTTCATTTTCAAACTTGACAGCCCATTGTGGGAAATATTCATTCAGTTCTAGTAAAACATCACCAGCTTCTTCCAAGAAAATCTCACGAATTTCGGCATCTTGCCCAAAATCATCAAGAGGTAGTGCTTTAGGCGCTTGATCACTTAACAAATGGAGAGGCAGTGCTTGATTCGAACGACTGACTTGATCTGTCTTCTGCGATGATTGATCTTTTGCAACAACCGGCTTATCTGCATCTTTCGACTCATCAACGACGACACTTTCTACATCAACATCGGAAGTCGTATCTGCAATCACTGGACGTGAGTGAATGAGTGCCTCAGAATTTGCTATCCAAGTCGCAATCTTTTGACGCATTTCTGGTGTATTTGGACGCTTTTCTTTATAGCTCTCAATCAGAATTGGCGTTGCCGCATATACACTATCGATCAGTTGAGTCATTGCCTGATTCGGTTGCACACTATGATCTAACAAGCGATTCAACAAACTCTCAATAGACCATGCGAGCTCTCCAACTGTCCGCGCACCCACCATTCGTCCAGAACCTTTGAGGGTATGGAAAGCACGACGCGTCTCTTTCAACGACGCCTCATCTTTGAAATCTGCTTTCCATTTTGGATAATAAGCCGCAATCGATTCTAAAACTTCTTCTGTCTCTTCAATAAAGATTTCACGAATCTCATCATCTTGTTCAAAATCATCATTATAAGGATTATCAGAAAGCTCAACTTCTGACACAGCAGCATTTTCTACAACAGGTGTGACTGTTGGCAACTCCTGAGTTGCAGAGTCAGAAGCAGCATCAACGTTATCACCCTGAATCTCCATATGATCCAAGACGGCTGTTGTTGTTTCATCGTGATACAACTTTTCACCACCTGCTGGCGTAGGCTCTGCTCCACCACGAGGTTTTTTAAACTCTTTAAGCGTTTCTTCTGCAAGGGCAAGAATCTTGTCGTCTTGATATTGACCTGCAAGTTGGTCTAAATAATATTCAATTGATGAAATTAATTGAGCTAATAAATCAGTTTGCTTCCAATGTGGAATATATTTTTCTTTTAAAATTGTTGACTTAAGTGCTGAAACAGTATGCTTTAGTAAGTCAGCTGCGCGCGGCAAACTCAACATTGTAAAAGCGCCGCCCACCATTTTCAGTAAATCAGGAACCGCCGCTAATGTCGCAACATCTCTACGGCTTTGATGATAGTTTGCTAAAGCTGCCTTAATTTTCTCAAGCGCAGTCCGCGACTCGCGTACCGCAGCGTGACGTGCATCTTGAATGATTCCACCACCCGCAGGTTTATCGGATTGAGAGGTCATCTCAATCGTTTGTTTAATTTTATCTGCAAGCTGATTCAAATCCACGGCAAAACGATCAATAATTTGTGGCTCAGACTTATACTCGGCAACGAGTTGATGTAATTTTTCTTCTGTATCCTTCGCTAAAGGGCGCCAACCAGAAGCCTCAAGCAAACGTGCAGCCTCTCGCAACGAAATTGCAGCAGTATTACGATCAATCGCTAGACCATCACGAGCAGCAATAACTTGTTGGTATGCAGAATCAAGTAAACGATTCGACACATCACCCAATTCAGGTAAATCTAAACCATACAATTGACGGAGTTGAGATACTTCTGGATTCGAAATCTGCTGTGGATCAAGCGTAAGCAGTAAATCTCCAAGCAAAGCATAATTAGTTTCAGATTCAGTTTTATCTGCAACAACAAGCGCACGTTCAAGTCTAATCAATAATGGACGTATTTTATCGGAATCGGTTAGAGATCCATTATCTACCGCATGATGGAATACCGTAGCAACATTCCAAATGACTGATTCAATACGACTTTGAGCACTCAGCTTGAGCAGTGTTGCTACCCGTGTAAAATCAATCAATGTCTGTTGTGATGCACTTCCACCCAGCCAGACAGCCAGTAAATATTGGTACGCCTGCGCCAACTTCTCATATTGTTGTGCCGTACGAGCCTGTGCTAAAAATTCTTTATCTAATAATGAAAAATCAGGAATAAAAGCTAACTTTTTATGAATTGGTTTATTGAGAAGCAGGCTATTCAAAAGTTCTACTTGTGCATAAATAATTGCAGGACGACTACTTTTTGTTCGCTGCAAATGATCAAGTTCCTCAGCCAACAGATCTAATGTTCGATTAACATCAGTTTCTACATTAGAGAATTTTAATTTTCCATCGACAACCGCCTGTAAAACCTTTTCCAATACTTCGGACAACACCAACGTCTCAGTCAACTGTGCAATATGCAAAGTCCCACTGACTTGATGCAAGCCATCACAAGCAAGCTGTAAAGAGAGTGGGGTCTGCTCTAGAAGATGAGACTTCACCTTTTGCAAGGTTTCCTCTAAAGCATCTTTAACCCAATCTAGCGCGATATAAGACTGTTGGAGACTCATAATATTTTGCTCTTAATGCGATTATCCGTCCATAGAGACCAAAGTACACCTTGGCTCAACATTTGTTTCTGTATAGTTTGTTGAAGCTGAATAAGAAGCACCCACAATAGGCGAAGCTGATGACTAGATTTCGTCGCGAAATCATGACTCACTTTCTTATATCGTAAAGTCGACAAATCCAAATAACGATTTAGATATCTATCGTTATGATTATATTCTGACTCGCTCATACGCCAACGTCCCTGCATGTCTGACTCTTTTCATGGCAGGATGATCCCAATCCGCCATTTCTCCAGGTCCCAAAACGAGCAACCCGCCCCGATCTAACCGTTGAACTAATGCATCCAAAATATCTCGACGATCAAACTGACGAAAATAAATCAAAACATTCTGACAAAAAATAACTTGTAGCTTTCTAAAAGGGGCACTACCTGTGTCCATCAAATTAAAGCGATGAAAAAAAACTCGCTCACGTAATCGATCACCAATATGCCAATCCTGTGTAGTCATCGATGCAGCATGAACAGTACTCTTTTGTGTTTTAGGCAGAGCAATACAATACTCACGATATCTCGTTGGAATTTTTTCCGCCTTACGCCATGAATACAATCCTTTGCGCGCTATGTTCAGCACAGATTCACTAATATCACTAGCCATGACGCTAAACCCATGCTGAGCATGGACATCAGCAATCATCGCCAACGACCAAGTTTCCTCACCCGTTGAACATCCCACGCTCCAGATATGAACAGCGCCCTCAAAATGTGGCAATCGCTGTTCAAGCAATTCGAAAGAAGGTAGATGGCGAAAAAAAGCAGTCTCATGAACAACTAAGTCTTCTACGAGCTGTTGCCACTCTGAGGAGTGAACTTGTACAAGATGATAATATGACATGACATCAAGCCCACATAACTTCATCCGTTCTCGTACACGCCGCTCAAACAAGCTACGTTGGATTTCCGGCAACACCATGCCAATCCTTGATTCAATTAATGAATGCCACAAGGCAGATTGTTCTTCATCAAATGCTTCATTAGATTGACCAGCATAAGTAATCGTTACTTCTGCTGGTTCTGATTTTCTCTCGGATAACTTCACGATATATACCGTTAGTCGATTAACTTGCAGTCATTTCGTCAGGAAGTTTGAAGCCTGAAACAGACTCACGTAAGTTAGCTGCCATATCTGCCAGATTACCAACTGAGTTTGCCGTTGCCATTGTACCCGCAGTGGTTTTTGTCGTGATTTCTTGAATAACATTCATCGTATTCGAAATATGACCCGCTGACGCAGCCTGTTGACGCGCTTCTGAAGAGATGTTTTGAATCAAATCAGCCAATGTTCTGGAAACGCGCTGTACCTCGTCCAGAGCCACACCCGCATCTTGAGCCAAGCCAGCACCACGAATAACTTCACTCGTAGTTTGTTCCATAGAAATAACAGCTTCATTCGTATCACTTTGAATCGCTTTAACCAGGCCTTCAATCTGCTTAGTCGCACCGGCTGAACGTTCCGCCAAACGTTGAACTTCGTCAGCAACCACCGCGAATCCACGTCCAGCCTCACCAGCCATCGATGCCTGAATCGCAGCATTCAACGCAAGAATGTTGGTTTGGTCAGCAATATCATTAATCAGAGAAACGATGTCACCAATTTCTTGTGAGGATTCACCAAGACGTTTAATACGTTTCGCAGTTTCTTGAATCTGATCGCGAATAATGTTCATACCTTCAATTGAACGTTGAACCACATCACCACCATTCACAGCGATACCCACAGAACGTTCCGCAACCGCAGCAGATTCAATCGCATTCATCGAAACTTGATCGATTGAAACCGCAATTTCATTGACCGCTGCAGATGCCCCTGCAATCTCCTGCGCTTGATGCTCAGAAGCGTCAGCCAAATGCATCGCAGTCATCTGAGTTTCTTGAGATGAACCTGCAACTTGTAGAGCCGTGGTATTAATCGCAGAAACCAACAAACGCAATTGGTCAATCGCAAAGTTCACAGAGTCCGCAATCGCACCAGTAAAATCTTCAGATACCGTTGCATTGACAGTCAAATCACCATCAGCAAGGTCGCCCAACTCATCCAGCAGACGTAAAATCGCAGTTTGGTTACGCTCGCTTTCCGCTTGCATTTCACGTGCACGCTCAGCTTCTTTATGCGCCTCTGCCATTGCACGCTCTTGGTCAATACGTGAACGCATTGAGAACATGCGAACTAACGCATAAGCCACACCAATCAAACCTAAAATCATCAAAGCACTAGGAAAAACTGAACGGTATTTATTTTGAACAGCTTCAGTCAAAGCACCTAACTGTCCTTGCAATGTCGCAGATGCTGAATAAAGCTGCTTACCAGTATCACGAACCTGTGTAATTTGCGGAGAACTAATAAACATTTTTGCAGCAGAGGGTTTCAAGACATCATTATAAATCTTAGAGACCTCTTCCAAAGATTTACGCTCAGCAGGATTGGCAATAATATCAACACCCAAGCTAGCATCACCTTTAAGCTGTCCATTCAATACTTTACCAAATTGCTGTGTATCGTCAGAGAAGCCTGACGCTGATGAAATCGCAGTATCATCACCAGACAACACCACTGTAATCGCTTTCAAAATACGCTCAGATAACAACACCTGATCTCGAACAAATGCAACTTGCGCAGCAGATGCATTTGACTTAATCATACGATCACTAATTTTATTATAACTATCCTGTATCAAAGGTGCCGCATCGCGGATTTGAACGCCAACATCATGAACATCATTCACAACTTCTTCGTTACTCAGCATATCCGTCACAGCCTGATTCGTACTACTCCAAGCTTTAAGAACAGTCTGCATATCTTCACTAGTTGTACCATAATTTGCTTTCAGGCTATCTAAACGCTCTCCGAATTTAGCCTGAGAAACTGCCAAGCGTTTAAACGCTTGACCACCACGTCCCGTCGAAGCCTCACTCGCGTTTTTAGCAATCTGTTCAGACAAAACGCGCAAATCACCCACATCATGAATCATCTGATTACTTTTTGGCACGGTATAAATCAAGTAAGCTAACGACGATATGACCAATAAAATTGATACAACAGCCAAAAACAACAAAGGTCGGACACGTTTTGCATCACCAAAGGTGCTCGCAGTACGATCCAAATAATTTGTCACGCGCTGTTTGAATGCAGAGGCTTTTAAACTCACCGCATTTTTACTTATTTTCGTCTTTACAACATTAGAACTCATCGCAACCACTCCATATTTATCGCATTGAGTTTATATCCATGCCTCAACCGATGTGAACTCAAGAGCATCTTTGAACACAAATTCAACTGATCGCTCAAACTTTGAATCACCACCTACCGCACGAAACATGCACCTAAATCAAATCAAAACCTTATGCTACACACAAATCAACACTATAAACTTGCATTCAAATACCGTGGATCAACAACAAGCTTACTCAACATAAAAATATGCCAATTTTGTTCAGCACGTTTAAAACCACCCTGCAAATACAAATGCATACCTACTGGAACATCAACAACTTGGGCATCATAAGAAGCTTTATTAAAATGTTGAATCCCCAAAACTTCATCAACCAACAAACCACTAAAAAGCTCATCATGATCCAAAACGATCACTTTACGCTTAGCATTATCTATAGCCTGCCCACGCTCAACATTCGCAAACTCAGCCAAATCAACTAATGGTAATAAACGACCGCGAACATTAGACAAACCAAAAAGCCAGCGATGAACACCATGCACTGGCGTATATTCTGGTACTCGGAGAACTTCAGCTACTTCGCCCAACGGAGCAACATAACGCTTGCCGCCTAGCACAAAAGCTACGCCAGACCAGCGATCTTCTTGACTTTCCTGTCCCTGCTGAATTCGCTGCCGCCCTTTCTCCGAAAGACGCAGCAGCTGAATAAATCCTTTAGCAGCCATAGCTTCACTATCCCAAGTTTCAATCGTATGGTTATTATTAATCAATAGACATCAAAAGAAGCCGCACGACCATTACGGCAAGAGCTTACCAATCACTGCCATCAAATTTGCTTCATCGACGGGTTTAGTTAGATAATCCTTTGCACCTTGGCGTCGCCCCCAAACACGATCAGTCTCCTGATCCTTGGTACTCACAATCACAACAGGAATATTGCTCGTATCAGCTCCACGAGTGATCTGTCGAGTTGCCTGAAATCCATTCATGCCAGGCATCACCACATCCATCAAAACCAAATCTGGTTTTTCTGCCAATGTCATTGCAACACCGTCTGCACCATTAGTTGCTTCAAGCACGACATGACCATTGCGCTGTAACATTTCACGAAATCGGAATGTCTCGGTTGGGGAATCATCGACCACTAAAATTTTTGCCATCACAAAATCCTTTTTCGATTTTTACGCGGTAGTTGCAGACACATGTTGACGAATTGCACTAAATAGCTCTTCCTTGCTAAAAGGTTTTGTCAAATAATCATCTGCACCAACAATTCTACCCTTAGCCTTATCAAATAGTCCGTCTTTTGAGGACAGCATAATTACAGGTGTTTTTTGGTATGCAGGGTTATTTTTGATCAATGCACAAGCTTGGTAGCCATCTAGACGTGGCATCATAATATCAACAAAGATAACATCTGGACGAGTATCAGCAATTTTTGCCAATGCATCAAATCCATCTACTGCGGTATGAACAGTACAACCTGCTTTTTGTAGAAGAGTCTCAGCAGTACGACGAATCGTTTTAGAATCATCGATCACCATTACCTTCAACCCATCAAAATTCTCTTCCATTTTATTCATCTTCCTGATTGTACAAAATCATAAA
>JASLGO010000013.1 GCA_030150135.1 Aquirhabdus sp. | reverse complement strand
TTGGATGAAGCCATTCGCCGTTTGGCTGAGAAAACGTGGAATGCAACGCGTAAGACCAGTCGTGTTGGTCGTACGGTCGTTCTCAAATTAAAAACGGCTGATTTTCATATCCTGACACGCAGTTATACGCCGCAACATTTAATGAGTTCAGTTGAAGAGTTGATTGAGATTGCGCTGGCATTGCGAGATCGAATTGAGTTGCCTGTGACGACGCGATATCGCTTGGTTGGTGTGGGATTGAGTGGTTTTGTTGAGCCTGATGAGATTGTGCAACAGGGTGAGTTGTTTGGTTTTATTTAAAATGAACACTCAAATGACATAGAGCGTTCATATATCTTGTTATCATATCTATCAGTTGAATAGAAAATTTGCAGTTCTGGAGATAAGTATGATGGTGAGTTCGTCGATGCGTTTGGTAGGCGTCAGTTTGTTGGTTGCGAGTTTGTGTGTGGCTTGTGGCAAACGCGAAAACGCAGAAAGAGTTGCACGAGAAGACGCCGCTAGAACCAAAGCGACGCCCGTTGTTGCGATTCGCCCAGCAGCAATTGTAGGTCAATATGAAGGCGTACTGCCCACCAGTGATCCTCAAATGACGAGCCAGACTGTGATTAATCTACATGCGGATGCAACCTTTACATTAAATCAAACCTATATTCGACAGGGCTTAAATGATGCAAAGCAACCTGAGGCAAATGGGAGTTGGATAGTCAATACCGATCAGACCTTGATTCAGATTCAGGTAGACAGTGCTGTGCCTGGAAACATCACCTGTTTCGCAGTGCATCCAGACGCCATTATTAAATATGATCCTTCTTGCCAGCCGATAGATGCCGCGCATCCTGAATTGTATACATTGAAGAAGGTGATGCAGAGTAAAGTAGTTTCCTAAGTTGTTAATTTAAATAATAAGCCATGAGATCATTCAATCAGTGAAGTATGGTGGTTTGTCACCGCACTTTTCGACCCTGCTCAATGTGCTATTTAGATGTTTAGTTTGAAATAAAAAACCGCACTATCTTTCGATCAGTGCGGTTTTTTATGACAACGAGCTATTACGCTGTTGCTGATTTTTTCTTCATTTGATCGAAGAAGTCATCGTTGGTTTTGGTGTCTTTCATGCGATCAAGCAAGAATTCAATCGCTTGTAGCTCATCCATTGGATGCAATAATTTACGCAAAATCCAGACTTTACGCAGAGTATCTTCATCCATCAGACGTTCTTCACGACGTGTGCCTGATTTCTTGATGTTCATCGCTGGGAATACGCGTTTTTCAGCGATACGGCGTTCAAGGTTAATCTCTTGGTTACCTGTTCCTTTGAACTCTTCAAAAATGACTTCATCCATTTTTGAACCTGTTTCGATCAGTGCAGTACCAATAATGGTCAGCGAACCGCCTTCTTCAATGTTACGTGCCGCACCGAAGAAACGTTTTGGACGTTCTAGCGCATGAGCATCCACACCACCTGTCAGCACTTTACCTGATGAAGGAATCACAGTGTTGTAAGCACGGGCCAGACGTGTAATCGAATCAAGCAGAATGACGACGTCTTTTTTATGTTCAACCAGACGTTTTGCTTTTTCAATCACCATTTCAGCAACTTGGACGTGACGTGCAGGCGGTTCGTCAAAGGTCGATGCGACCACTTCGCCGCGGACAGTACGCTGCATTTCGGTGACTTCTTCTGGGCGCTCATCAATCAACAGAACGATCAAATACACTTCTGGATTATTACGGGTAATCGACTGTGCAAGAGTTTGCAACAGCATGGTTTTACCCGCTTTTGGCGGCGCAACCACGATTGAACGTTGACCTTTACCAATAGGCGCCATCAAATCGATGACACGACCTGTAAGGTCTTCACTGGTGCCATTACCGATTTCCATAACCATTTGTTCGGTTGGAAAGAGTGGCGTTAGGTTTTCAAAGAGAATTTTATTGCGGGCATTTTCTGGTGAATCGTAGTTGATCTGATTCACTTTCAAGAGCGCAAAATAACGTTCACCTTCTTTTGGTGGGCGAATTGTGCCGTTAATGGTGTCGCCAGTGCGTAAGTTGAAGCGACGAATTTGGCTTGGGCTGACGTAAATGTCGTCAGGTCCTGCGAGGTATGAACCTTCGG
The DNA here is from genome assembly GCA_030150135.1 of Aquirhabdus sp. Lineage (GTDB taxonomy): Bacteria > Pseudomonadota > Gammaproteobacteria > Pseudomonadales > Moraxellaceae > Aquirhabdus. The sequence continues at coordinate 2,609 of JASLGO010000013.1, read as the reverse complement.
CGGAACGGAGAAAACCGAAGCCATCCCCCAAAATTTCGAGTACGCCATCGCCAAAAATCTCATCGCCGTTCATGGCGTGACGTTTTAGCAGAGCAAAAATAATGTCTTGTTTGCGATTTCTCGCCATGTTTTCCAGACCAATTTGTTCAGCAATATTCACAAGTGCGCTGATTGGTTTTTTCTTTAATTCAGTAAGATTCATAGAGCAGGATTCGTGGAAAGGAGTTTGAGGGGAGTAGAGAGAAACAACAGGTATTGCTTAATTGGGTTAATGAAATTGGCTGTAAATTGCATTTTTAGGTAAGTGGTCTGCGCTTTGTAACTTTGGGCTGACTTGAGTTTCATCTTGAATTTCAGATTGTCAGGTTCAGTGATGAATGAATACGGAGAATAATGCATGTAGTGTCTTATTTAAAAAATTAAGTCGCTTAATATGGATACATCATGAAATAACAGTAATCAGGAAGTCATCGTTGACGATTTCTCTACAGCAACGGTTTTAAAGCGAGGGCAAATCTTGATTAAAGATGTGTCGAACTACAAAACCGAATAGTAAAACGCAAAAAACGTTCAATCATCATGCTAAAAAACATTGAGTAAACTGATGATATGAAGATTTTTGAAACCACGAATGTTAAAGCAAAGAATCTGGTTTGACCGACTGGTCTATTTGTTTAAGTAGCGATAAAACCCGCTAAAAGTATATAAGTCCTTTCATTAGGAGTTACTATAAAACCTTTGATATTGAAAAGTCAATGTTGGATTAAAAATAACAATAAATTTATGAAAGGATCAGAATGACAGTTTTTCGATGTTTATTTATGCGTTTAGCACGCGACCATGAGGTCGCGTACTAAGGCAAGAAAGGCTTAGATGTGTTGTTCGATGAATGACACCAGTTGTGAGCGAGGTGCTGCACCTACTTTCTGATCCACTTTTTCACCATTTTTGAAGATCAATAGTGCTGGAATGTTGCGGATGTTGTAGTCCGCAGAGGTTTGTTCGTTGGCAGTTACGTCAACTTTAACAATCTTAATTTTACCGTCATATTCCGCAGACAACGCTTCCAGTACTGGCGCGATTTGTTTACATGGTGCACACCAGCTTGCCCAGAAGTCGACGAGAACTGGAATGTCAGAATCGAGTACGTCAGCTTTAAAATTGCTGTCAGTGGTGTTGATGATGTCGCTCATAGCGTGCTCCAAAGTATAGGTTTAGCAAAAATCATATCTTTTGTGTTGTAGATTCAATCACTCAAAAAATATTGAACTTGCTGTGGTGTACTCGCTTGTTTGTTGAGTGAGTACGGCTGCATAACATGACATAACAAGGGATATGCAGGGGAATGCCTCGATTTTCAAGGTTAAAGTGCCTGCTGTCAAATGGTCTCTATTGATGGTGTTTATCGGTTTAGTCGATAAAACCTGCATGAGATACAAATTTATGCGGATTGGATCTGTATTTTTTACGGTGTCGGACACTAGAAATGCTGTCTTACTGATGAAATATGACATTCTTTGGGTGATGTTTGAGGGATTTTGATGTTGTTTTGAGTGGGTTTTGATGTCTTTTCGCGTTAAACTCTGGCTTTGTCATCAAGATTTCATGGTTGTAAGGTGGAAGCAGGGCTTGGCGGGATGTTAATGTTCCCAAGTCTTGGCGCGATTCGAACATTGGTCGCAGAGGATGAATCATTTTTTAGCGTTTTTTAAATTTGTGTCTGGGGTTAGGTACTGATGGCTGATTTTTTTCCTGAAGAAGAACTACTGGCCGCAATTGATTTAGGGTCCAATAGTTTTCATTTGGCAATTGCGCGTCTGGATCATGGCGAAGTGCGTAAAGTCGCATCCATGTCAGAGAAAGTGCAGTTGGCTGCGGGACTGGACGCGGACAAAATGCTGAGCCTAGAGGCACAGCAGCGCGGCTTGGATTGTTTATCGCGTTTTGTCGGTCGATTGGGCAGTGTGATGCCACAGCGGATGCGAATTGTTGCGACCAATGCTTTGCGTGAAGCAGCGAATGCACAAGAATTTATTGATAAAGCTGAAAAAATCTTACCGAAGTCTATTGAGATCATCGCAGGACGTGAAGAGGCACGTTTGATTTATCTCGGCGTTTCTCATACGACCGCAGCGGGTGGTCGTCGTTTGGTGGTGGATATTGGTGGTGGATCGACTGAGTTTATTATTGGTCAAGATTTTGAGCCGCTGCAAACTGAGTCTTTGCAGATGGGCTGTGTGGCGTTTACCCGTCAATTTTTCCCTGATGGTCGAATTACTGAGCAAGCGTTTGAACGTGCGAAAACCGCTGCGCGTAAAGAAGTGACAGCGATTGCAGCGATCTATCGCGAGACAGGTTGGGATACCGTGGTTGGTTCGAGTGGCACGATTAAAGCTGCACGCCAATTGCTGATGCAGCAAGGTTTAGCGGATGAACAGGGTCATATTACCTATCCTGCGTTAATTACATTGCGTGATCAGATTTTGAAGTGGCAGCATACTGATGAGATTAGTTTTGAAGGTTTAAAAGAAGATCGTAAGGCGGTTCTACCCGCAGGTTTGGCGATTTTGATTGGTTTATTTGAGATTCTGGGCATTGAGCGCATGAGC
>JASLGO010000132.1 GCA_030150135.1 Aquirhabdus sp. | reverse complement strand
GCTGCTACGACCCTTGCGAATCAATTGGTTAGTGGTTGCCACTAGTTTCTCTCCCGTGAATAAAAAACCTCAAAAAGGACATACCCCTTTTTGAGGGCTACATATTCTAAATCAAGAGTAGGAAGTGGTCAAGAAAACCCAAAAATATTCGAAGCAAAATAAGGATGTTTTTTATTTTAAATTCATGAAACTCTTAATTACATATTGCGCAATCAAAATATAATCACGCAACACAAAATATCATCAATCCTTATCACGATTCTCCGCACGATCTTCAGCCAGACTTGCTGCAACCGTTTGTACAATAGCGGCTTGCTCACCATTGAGTCTCGCCTGACGAAACGTTGCTTGTGCACTCGTGATCACACTGGCAATTAACCGCGCATTATATGTTGCTCCTGCTGCACCTGTCATAAATGGCATTGTTCTTGATAACCAAAGTGCTGGTTTGCGTAAATTAAAGCTTTTGGTCAAATCGGCAATAATATTACTCATGCTCATGACTTCTTGGCTTCCACCAATCATCTTTTCAATACTACTTAAATCACCAGATTCAAGAATAGACTTCATCCCAGCAATCACCAACAACACACCTTGTTTGTCAACCAAGAGTTCTAAATCTGAATGCGCTAACGCTTCAAGTGCAAGTTTCCGCCCTTCCTCACCATCCAAATCGAACCCATAACAATGAGCAATCTGATAGACCGCTCGTAAAGAAATAAATAAAGCTAAAGGTAAATCAACCAGTGCCCCAAGCAACCCTGTTGCACCTGTAAGACCACCCTCAGTCAGAGCAATTATTCGATTTTCTTCTAATACACCTTGCACCAATTCATCACAGCGAGCGATATCACCAGTGCGCAACTCAAAAATATCATCAACACCTGCTCTTTTAGCAATACGTCCGGCACTACTAATTGAATTGGCAAATTCAGCAGTTCGTTCAAATACATATTCAGAAAATGTTTCGACAACTTGAAAGGGAACTACTGGTGCGACATATTTTCCGATTGTATTTAGGCGAGACCCCACAAGCTGCTCAGCCAATACTGGTAATTGTTTTCTAAAAATATCTTTAGCCTCCAATTCAACAGGAGGCTCACCATTTAGACGTTCGCGACGCTGACTTTCAGAAAGCTGAGTCAACATTCGATCACCCGTTTCAGCCGCTTTCTTAATTTGATTAGAAATACGATCTTTGAATGAGTTGGAATACCACGCCTTTTCCATAAGATATATTCCCTTGATTTCTTCAATTGCCGTTGACATAAAACAAATTTGATCTCGCACCAATAAGACTACTATAGAAAGACATTGGCACAAAGCCTTTAATACAAAGATTTTATAACATCAATACACTCGTCATAACATGGCAAAAACGACAAGAATATACCAATTAAAACACTAAAAAATTACCAATCATGGCAAGATGATCGCTGATCTTTTGCACTAAGTAAGATAAAACAGTGTATTCAATCAGGCATCAGAATATTTCTATTTCTTTGGGTGTACACGCTACGTTCACAGTATCTTCATGTTCTAATGCAATACTCAGCAATTATTTTACGAAATCTCTTTCGTTCGATGATTTCAAACTTACTACACTACCCATGGAAGACCAATGCGTCCAGCCTCATACGAAAGAGCAGAATTGATTGCTTGTGCAGAGGGGCATTTGTTTGGCGCATCCAACGCACGCCTACCAATGCCGCCGATGTTAATGTTAGATCGAATTACGCGTATTTCAGATATTGGAGGTCTGTTCGGTAAAGGGGAAGTGATCGCCGAATTTGATATCAATCCAGATTTGTGGTTTTTTCAATGCCACTTTCCCACTGATTCAGTCATGCCTGGTTGTTTGGGATTAGATGCAATGTGGCAATTGGTTGGTTTTTATTTAGGTTGGCGTGGAAACTTAGGACGCGGACGAGCGCTTGGTGTCGGTGATGTAAAGTTCACTGGACAAGTGCTGCCAAAAAATCTTCGTGTGCGTTATCATTTACATATGAAACGTGTAGTTGAACGCAGTCTGTGCGTGGCGATCGCGGATGGCGAGATGTTTGTTGATGACTCGCTAATTTACACTGCTAAAGATTTACGATGTGGTGTTTTTATTGATACTCACTCGTAGTGAGCAAACGATTGATCATTACTGCAATTGATCGCTATATCGTATTTAACGCATATTAATGCCTGAAAAATAACGCGTCATCTGTTTAAAATTAAGATTGAGGAATGCACATGCGTCGTGTCGTAATTACTGGAATGGGAATTGTGTCGTGTCTAGGTAATGACCGCGCGACGGTGACTGATTCATTACGCCAAGGAAAATCAGGTTTAAGCTTCAATCAAAGTTATGTTGATATCGGCATGAAATGCCACATCAGTGGTCGCCCAACATACGATGATTCTAGCATTGATCGCAAACTCAAACGTTTCTTAGCAGAAGCCTCTACATTTGGTTATTTATCGGCACTTTCGGCCATCCAAGATGCAGGACTGGCACCTGAAGATATTGCACTCAATCCTCGTGTGGGTGTCATCGCAGGATCAGGTGGTTCATCGACAAGTTCACTTGTTGCTGGCGCCGATGCAATGCGTGAAGGTGGTACACGTAAGGTTGGTCCATTTATGGTTCCACGTACGATGACCAGTACTGTGACTGCTGCAATCGCGACAGGATTAAAACTTCAAGGCGTCAGTTATGCGATTGGCTCCGCTTGTGCATCATCAGCACATAGTATTGGTAACGCCATGGAGCTGATTCAATTAGGAAAACAAGATATCGTACTCGCAGGTGGTGGTGAAGAAGAACATTGGACACAATCCATTCTGTTTGATGCGATGGGTGCAATGAGTACTAAGTATAATGACAACCCTGCAACAGCCTCACGCCCCTATTCAACAGATCGCGATGGTTTTGTCATCGCTGGCGGTGGTGGTATCGTCGTCGTTGAAGCACTTGATCATGCAATTGCACGTGGCGCTCGAATCATTGCAGAAGTTGTGGGCTATGGCGCAACTTCGGATGGTCTGGATATGGTTGCACCAAGTGGTGAAGGTGCAGTCCGTTGTATGAAAATGGCACTCGACATGGCCGCTCAACATGATGTCACTGAGATCGACTATCTCAATACCCACGGCACATCAACACCTGTCGGAGACTCTGCAGAGCTCAATGCCATCCGTGAAGTATTTGGTGATAAAGCACCTGCAATTAGTTCAACAAAATCAATGAGTGGACACAGCTTAGGCGCTGCTGGTGTACAAGAAGCGATCTATTGTTTATTGATGATGGAAAATGACTTTATTGCACCCTCAATCAATATCACCGAACTTGATCCTGAAGCCGCAGGACTAGACATCGTCCAAACAACACGACCAGCAAAGCTGAATGTGATCCTTTCAAATAGCTTTGGATTTGGTGGCACCAATGCCAGTTTGATTTTCAAACGTTTCGAGGCATAAGTAGCTGTGCTGATTTTATGGATTAAAGCCTTCCACATCGTCGCAGTCGTCTGCTGGTTTGCGGCGATGTTCTATTTACCGCGCCTATTTGTTTATCATGTACAAAGTACAGATACTATCAGCATTCAACGTTTTGAACTCATGGAGAGGAAACTCTATCGTGGAATCATGACGCCAGCGATGATTGCGACATGGGCTCTGGGTTTATGGATGGTTTGGCTGGGGCGTGATTACTATCTTGTTCAGCACTGGTTGCATGCAAAACTTGCTTTAGTCGTACTTTTGACAGGTTACCATTTTTGTTGCGGATATTATCGGCGCGCTTTGATTCAACAACCGTATTTAAAATCTCATGTATTTTTTCGTTGGTTTAACGAAATCCCAATCTTTGCCTTGATTGCCATTGTGATTTTGGTTGTTGTTAAACCAAACCTCTAAGAAATCAGAATTAACTCCTAACAACCATCCGTCTCATCGTCTTTTTTGATGTTTGTTCAGAAGTTTTTTCTGGGCTAGAAAAACGATTTACCGATTTTGCGATTGCACCAAAAGAATAAGAAAGAATTGTTGAAACAATGCATACGAACAGAAACTGCGGACTTTTTAATCCCATGATATTCTCCATGTGCCTAAGCACTGCGCAATAAAGCTACTTTTTGATCATATTTCAATCACAGTGTGACATAGCTGCGATAAAAAACAAGTGAAAAACGAGAATTAGATCACAAAATATTAACTGCGCTTTGAATGAATATTCAAATTTATCGAGATAAGAATCTAGTCATATCCTCAATACCTTTTAGTGTCATCGGATACATTTTATCTTCAAAGGTCTGTTTAATTGCTGCAATTGTTTGTGTGTAATGCCAATATCCCGCTTCTTCTGGATTGAGCCAAGCTGTCTTACTGAAATGTTGACGAACACGATTCAGCCAAACTACACCAGCCTCATGATTTGAATATTCCACCGAACCACCGACACTCATCAATTCATAAGGTGCCATACTCGCATCACCGACAAAGATCACCCGATAATCTTTACCGTACGTTCGTAAAAGTTCCCAAGTATCCATCCGACTCGTAGAACGGCGAAGATTATCTTTCCAGACATAATCGTAAAGACAATTATGAAAATAGAAAAATTCGAGAGTTTTAAATTCAGATTTTGCAGCACTAAATAACTTTTCACATTGTTCAATATGGGCATCCATTGATCCGCCAATATCAAACAACATCAGAACTTTTACACGATTACGGCGCTCTGGAATCAATTGAATATCCAACATGCCTTGACGCGCAGTAGAATCAATTGTTCCACCAATATCCAGCTCTTCCGCAGCACCTTGTCGTGCAAATCGACGCAAACGACGCAATGCAATTTGCATCTGCCGAGTACCTAAAATTTGCTGATCATCAAGGTTTTGATATTGACGCTGTTCCCAGACTTTGACGGCTGAACCTTTACGCGCTGGTCCACCAATTCGTACACCTTCTGGGTGATCACCAAATGCACCAAAAGGCGATGTGCCGCCAGTGCCAATCATTTTATTGCCACCTTGATGCTTTTTATGCTGCTCGCGTAAACGCTCTTCAAGCATTTTCATCAGCTCTTCAAGCGAACCCGCTTTTTGCAATGCTTCGCGCTGCTCTGGGGTAAGATTCTTTTCAAGAAGCTCTAAATCAAGCCATTCAGGTGGAATATTTTTTAAATTCCCAAGCGCACTTTCAATATCAAAAGAATCAATGCCATCAAAATAGGCTTTCATCGCCCGATCAAATTTATCGAAATGTCGTTCGTCTTTCACCATACACAAACGAATGAGGCAATATAACTCTTCTCGATCTGCGAAAACTAGACCCGCTTGCAATGCTGCATTTAAGTCGAGCAGCTCTCTCGTGCTGACAGGCACGCCATATTTTTTGAGCGTATAAAATAAATTAACAAACATGGCGTTTAATCTCTCGAACACCCTGATAACAGGGAAAAACTTCAACAACGAACCGTAACATCCAAAACTCTATTTTAACTCAATAAAATAGAGTGATTTAGACCTACCGTCTTGTCATAAATGCCAATCGTTCAAGTAAATGGACATCTTGCTCATTCTTAATCAGAGCACCGTGCAATGGTGGAATCGCTGTTTTTGGATCACGATTGCGCAGCACCTCTTCAGGCATATCATCAGCCATGAGCAGGGTTAACCAATCAATCAACTCACTGGTTGACGGTGGTTTCTTAAGACCTGAAACTTGGCGCAATTTGAAGAAAATCTGCAATGCTTCGCTCACCAAAGTCTCTTTAATATTTGCGAAATGCACATCAATAATTTGACGCATTGTTTCTTCATTGGGGAAATCAATGTAATGGAAGAAACAACGACGCAAGAATGCATCAGGTAATTCTTTCTCATTGTTTGAAGTGATAATGACGATTGGGCGGCTCACAGCACGGATGGTTTCACCTGTTTCGTATACATAAAACGACATACGATCCAGCTCATGCAGCAAATCATTTGGAAATTCGATATCCGCTTTATCAATCTCATCAATCAGCAATACAACACGCTCAGGTGACGTAAATGCATCCCATAATTTTCCAGGTTTGATGTAGTTGGCGATATCATAAACTTTATCATCGCCTAGCTGACTATCACGCAAGCGTGACACTGCATCATATTCATACAAGCCTTGCTGTGCTTTGGTGGTTGATTTGATATTCCATGTAATCAACTTCATGCCCAGACTGTTTGCAACTTGTTCAGCCAGCAGCGTTTTACCAGTGCCTGGCTCACCTTTAATCAACAAAGGCTTCTGGAGTACACGTGCAGCATTCACTGCCTGCTTGAGCGCATCCGTTGCAATATAGTCTGAAGTACTTTGAAAAACTCGTTCGTCTGCAGACTGATTTTGATTAAGTTGAGTCATAAAATATTTCCGTTTTGTATCGAGTACATGAATCAAATCATTTTAAATAGCGTTTTAGACGCGTTGCATGCGTAAACGCTGAATTAAGAAACCAACCAAGAAACCTAAACCCAGCACCAACAGAATCGGCAATAAGCTAGATAAAATTAGCTCTTTGTTTTTACTAATCACGCCAAACAATAATCCAATGACAGCAGGTGCAATCTGACCATTTTCGCCTTCAGTCACGGTTGGAGCAAAAAGCAATGAAAATACAGCCAGCCACGCCATTCCGCCGAATGGATGCGGCAAAGGTCGCACAACTTGTCGCCAAAGCCATAAGGCAATACAACTTCCCACGATATAAACCGTAACCGCTAACCAATATTCGGATCCGCTATCCATAATCTTACTCTTAATGATTTCTAAGGTAGGTTACGCACCGCGTAGACCTTCTGGAGCAACTGCGTTTGGAGAAATGAGCCCTTCTGGCGGCAACTGTAAATAGTAACCTTGGGTTTCCAGCGATTCGATGACACTTAACACAGGAACACGCGCCAATTTACGCTCTGGCGTTAATTCAAGTCGCATGACAAATGTAGGGCGACCAAAAGCACGTTTAAGCGAGTCTGATATGTTAGCTAAGGGATCGTATTCAGGATCTTCCTGCAACTCTACTTCATTGTCTGAAATACGAGCAGGAATATATAAATACATTTCGTCGCGTTTACTTGCTCGATAAATATCACAAAACATGTTGCACTTTCTTTTGGCTAATAATAGGTATTAAGCATACACCAACAACAAGAAAGTGCGTTGACTGCTCAGTTTAGATTTCAGGTCAGTAATGCCAAAAACCACTTAATACTCAATCGGCGCCATTTCTACAGCAATCACATCTTTATGCTGTTCTAACAAACCCAAAATCGGACGCGTCAATACCTCATAACGCCACCCCAGAAGATAAGATGGCAAGTCTGCCTCTTCTCCACCTATCGCAACATGGCTAAACAATGCAGACAACCATTTTTTACGAAGCAGGACATCGACAGGAACCTGTGTTTCCACACTGACTTGGGCCGTAAATGCGGTAATTTGATCAATTAAATCAGTATTTCGCTGACGATATGTTCGATGAATCCGCATCGGCCATTGCGATTCATCTGGTAGATATCGGATTAAATCTAAAATCGTTTTACCATGCTCTCGCATGATCGCAGGCTTTAAATCTTTAATTTTATTAAACTGAAACTGGCTCGTTGGCTGTTGATCGACCAAATCTAACAGCGTGCTATTTTTAAGAATAAAACTACGTGGTTGGTTGGTTGCAAGAGCAATTTGCTCGCGCCAGACACACAGTTGTTGTAACTGTGCCAGTTGCTTACGTGAATGTCGGAACGTCCCTACATCCAGATAAATTTGTGACATCACAGTATCAGTTGCCACGTCACGCGCGTAGTTCATGCAATCTTCAATTGCAGCTTCAAGCAACCCACGATCACTGAGATCCATTTGAATTTGTTCAGCAAGCGCCGAGAGATGAATCACATCATTTGCCGCATATTGTAGTTGTTCTGGGCGAAGTGGTCGTGCCAACCAATCTGATCGAGTTTCACCTTTATCAATATGCACATCAAGAATTAACTGTAGCGCTTGCTGATAACCCACTTGCAGCCCGAAACCCAAAAAAGACAAACCAATTTGAGTATCAAAAATATTATCAAGAGGTTTTTGTTGAGAGTAATAATGAATCAAGTCTAAATCTTCACCACACGCATGAAAAATATTCTGCCGCGCATTAAAAACCAACAACCATAGATCACTCAGATCAAGAGTTTGTCCGTCGAGAACATAAATGCGATTGTTTACATTGATTTGTAAAAGGCCCAAATAAGGCCATAGGGTATTTGTTTTAATAAATTCAGTATCTAAGGCGTAACTATCCGTACTCGCCATTTGTGCATACAATTCTGCAAGTTGATGCTGTTCCGTCAAATACTCAAACATAAAATCATTCATCCCTGAGAGTGGTTTTTTACCACGTACTTAGATTTTGCAATCTTCAAAACATTGATATCCATATCAAACCACATGAACATTACACATAATCTATATTAAATAATTATTTTTTATATAAATTTATGTCTAACACTTAACGCACTGTCAGGCGATATTGTAGTGCCTGACTTAATGTATGACTGTCTACATACTCAAGCTCACCACCTTGCGGTACGCCTTGAGCAATACGAGTAATCTTAAGTGGTAATGTTCGACCACCTTGTCGCGCTGCTTCTTGCTGACTGACTTCCTGCCAAGCAGCTTGTAGATAATGCGCCGTGGCTTGTCCTTCCACAGTCGCATTCGTTGCCAAAATTAACTCTTCAATCGGTTCAACTTTTAGACGAGAAAGTAATAAAGGAATTCCTATTTCTTCTGGTCCAATGCCATCAAGCGGCGATAAATGCCCACCCAATACAAAATACCGCCCACGAAAACTACCACTTTGTTCTATCGCAGCAACATCTGCTGGTGATTCAACCACACAGAGTAAAGTTTGATCTCTGGACGATGATGCACAGATATCGCAAACATCAGACTCGGCCAAAGAGCGACAGACCGAGCAATGTTGAATATGCAATACCGCATCGTTTAACGCATGAGCAAGCGCTTGCGCACCTGTGCGATGACGCGCGAGTAATTGCAAAGCAATACGCTGGGCTGATTTTGGACCAACGCCAGGCAAAATCCTTAGGCGTTGAACCAGCTCATCAAACTTCGGGCTAAACATAAATGCCAGTCTTAACCAAACATGCCGCCCAAACCAGGAGGCAATCCTGTACCTGCGGTCGTTGCATTGAGTTTTGCGTCAGAAATTGTTTCAGCTTGACGAACAGCATCATTGATTGCTGCGGCAATGAGGTCTTCAATCATTTCTGCATCATCCTTCAATAACTCAGGATCGATCTGAATACGCTTAACCACAAAGCGTGCTGTCATCGTGACTTTAACCAAACCACCGCCTGCTTCAGCATGAACTTCAGTTCTCGCCAATTCTTCTTTGGCTTTTTTAACTTTGGCTTCCATGTCTTTTTGCATTTTCTGTGCTTGTTGCATCAGCATATTAATGTTCATTCAATTCTCCATTAAGAGGTTTATCGCAAATGAGGCGATCAAGTTGGGCACGATTATATATGGTCTTGTTCCCATTCCCATCATAGAACGATCAATAAAATCGCCACACATCACCGCAAAAAACAACTTTGTGGGGAAAATGTGTGGCTTTCTTACATTTCAATACAATAACGATCAAACAATAAGCGAGTCTAATCCACGCGCAAGATCAGCTTTAATGTCTTCGATATCTTCAAGCCCAACAGCGATTCGAATTAAACCTTCGCTAATTCCTGCAGCCGCTTTTGCTTCGGCAGACAATCGACCATGTGTTGTCGTTGCTGGATGTGTGATCGTAGTTTTGGTGTCACCAAGATTGCCTGTAATCGACAACATTTTTGTAGAATCAATCACTCGCCAAGCCGCACTGCGTCCATTCTCCTGCCCTGCAATGGCTTTAACCTCGAAAGATACAATCCCGCCAAAACCACGTTGTTGACGTTTTGCCAACTCATGTCCCTTATGGCTTGGTAAACCATTGTAATAAACCTTCTGAACTGCTGGATGAGCCTGCAACCATTCCGCCAACTTTAAAGCACTGGCTGAATGTGCATCCATCCGTAAACGCAACGTTTCCAATCCTTTCAAAAATATCCACGCGTTAAATGGACTAATTGATGGCCCAAGTGTACGCGTCACTAAAAAGATTTCTTCGAGCAACTTCGTGTTTCCAACGACGGCACCACCAAGTGCACGTCCTTGTCCATCTAAATACTTTGTTGCTGAGTGAATCACTAAATCTGCACCAAATTTTAAAGGCTGCTGCAATGCAGGCGTACAGAAACAGTTATCCACGACAAATAAAATATTATGCTGATGTGCAAGCGTAGATAACGCTGTTAAATCAGCAACTTCCGACAAAGGGTTGCTCGGTGTTTCACAAAAAAACAGCTTCGTTTTTCCAGCTTGAATTGCCTGTTCCCACTGATTCAAATCAGACAAATCGACAAACGTCGTCGTAACACCGAATTTGCCCATGTATTTTTCAAACAAACCAACCGTCGTACCAAACACCGCGCGCGAACACACCACATGATCGCCAGCAGACAAAAAAGCCATCGCTGTCGATAGAATTGCTGCCATACCAGATGCAGTAGCCACACAGCGTTCTCCGCCTTCTAATGCAGCCAAACGTTGTTCAAATGCACGTACAGTCGGGTTAGTAAACCGTGAATAGATATTACCTTCCATCTTTCCACTGAACACTTTTTCCGCTTCTTCTGCACTTTCATAAGTAAATGATGAGGTAAGAAAAAGTGGCTCGCTATGTTCCGCCTCATGTGTAGGCGCATGCCCTGTACGAATCGCAAGGGTATCGAAGGAAAACTCTGGCTCTACCGCATGTGGTAAATCTTTCATTTTATTACTCATAACTATTAAAAACGATTGATAAAAACAAAAAAACTATTGATCACGATTTATCGAAAATTAATATAGAGCATTGTGAAAGCCAGCCCCAAACACGTCAAGAACAATATCTCATGCTTTTTAATAATGGAAAAAACCTCAGATAACACCCTCATTGACCTTTAAGTCACTCAATTCTAAAAATTGACCATACTGCACGCATTAACTTGGCGTTAAACTTATTTCATTAGTGAAATTATTGAATTAACCTTCAACCTTTTAGACCACCTGTCAAACAATCATCTTGACGAATTGGCTTTTAATTAAAGCGGCAAAACTGGAGTGATAGTAATGCCATCTACGCATGAACGATATTCTTTTAAAGCGCTCAGCAACTCAGCTAAATACATTAACTTGCGTGATCGATTACTGCATAGTGAAAGACTTGTTCAAGCAGGAAAAACACCTTTTAATGTCGTTTCTAACGACGTACAAAAGCAAGGTCTCATCACATTAAGACATTATCCCGCATTAGAAGGCTATCCAACTATTCATCGCGTACCGCTCGTGATTATTGCCCCGCTCGCTGTCAATATGTTGATTTATGACTTGTTTGAGCACCGCTCACTCGTTCGCTTTTTGCTCCAGCAAGGTTTTTCAGTTTACTTGATTGATTGGGGCACACCAACTCGCGAACATGCGCGCTATAACTTTGAAGAATATGTATTGCATTTCATGCCTAAACTATTGGCGCAAGTCAGACAACATAGTGGGGAAAATGAACTCTCTCTACACAGTTGGAGCATGTCAGGTGTGTTTGCATTACTCTATGCCGCAGCCGCCAAAGATGATTATATTAAAAATCTCATCGTGCTGGGTTCACCGATTGATGCTTATCGTTCGGGTGCGATTGGTGCGCAATATCGACGTGCAAGTAAAGCGATGCAATGGGTAGAAAAACGTACTGGATTTCATCCTCGAACTTTACCCGCAGGTTTATTGCATACGACAGGCTGGAGTAATGCGCTTGGCTTCAAATTATTAGATATTAAGGGTACTTTGAAAGGTCACCTTTCCATGTTACGCCAATTGGATAATCGCACAGCGGTTGAAAGCCATGCCACTCACGGCGCATTTCTCGATCACATGGTCGACTATCCCGGCGGCATTAATCGGGACATGCTGATTAAAGTGTGGATGGATAATGGTCTTGCAAAAGGCGAATTCAAAATCGGCGGTAAACTGGTTCATTTCAAAGATATTCATGCTTCATTATTAGCAGGTGGCGGACGCTCAGATTCGATGGTAACCGTCAACGCAGTCCGTCCATTGGTTGATTTGGTGGGGACAAAAGATACGACTTTTGTGACACTTCCTGGTGGACATGTCAGTATGATTGCCAGCGAATCAGCTGCAAAAGAGTTCTGGCCAGTTCTTGCTGAATGGTTAGCCAAACGTTCGGATTAAAAAACCGTAGGGAGAGACCTAAGGTCGCCCCTACACACATGAAATAAAGGACTTACTTTGACTTTACACTGCGCCATCTATTGCACCGTCATCGACAATTTCGGCGATGTAGGCATCTGCTGGCGTTTAGCACGTCAACTTGCAAATGAACATCATGTGCAAGTGACGCTGTGGATTGATGATTTAATCAGTTTTTCTAAACTTGCACCAAGTCTCGATCCGAACTTAAGCGAACAATCATTAGAAAAAATCACCGTTTGCCATTGGCATAAAGATCCACGCGACGAACTCAGCCTTATTCACCAAATCCCATTCGATATCATCATCGAAGGTTTTGGCTGTCGCCTACCCGATTTTGTCCTGCACAACATGGCACAGCAAGCTAAAGCTGGCAAACCACCACTCTGGCTTAATCTTGAATATCTCAGCGCCGAATCATGGGCTGTTGATTATCATGCGATGCCATCCACGCATCCCTCAACAGGCTTAACACAGTATTTCTGGTTTCCAAGTTTTAGCGAGAAAAGTGGCGGATTGCTGCGTGAAGCTGATTTAATCAAACGCCGTGATGAATTTCAAAATAACGCTGAAGCTCAAAAAGATTTCTGGTTGAATTTAAGAATTACAGATACACATTTATTTGAAAGGAAAATCTCACTCTTTTCTTATGAAAATAAAGCGATACACGGCTTATTAGATGCTCTTTCTATTGATCAACAGACAACTTTATTACTTGTTCCCGAAGGCAAAGCATTAACCGATATTTCAGAATGGTCAGAGCAATCATTAAAGCAAGGCGATCGCATCACCAAACATGCGCTCACCATCGTTGTCCTACCCTTTTTAACTCATGAAAATTACGATCGCTTACTCTGGTCGTGTGATCTCAATTTTGTCCGCGGTGAAGACTCTGTAATTCGCGCGCAATGGGCTGGACAGCCTTTTATTTGGCAGATCTATCCGCAAGATGAAAACACGCACTTAGTCAAATTACAGGCGTTCATGGACAATGTTGCTAGCGTAAAACTAAACGAATCATGGCAAACATTCATGTTGGCTTGGAATACAGCAAACGATGTCAATCCATGGTCAACGGCATTGAACGATCTCACCAACTGGCAAATGATGACTAGAGAATGGCAAACCTATTTAACAACGCAACCCAGTTTAACTACCAAGCTGATGCAGTTTTATTGGCAGAAGCATCCATTATCCGATGAATAACTAAAAAACTTGCTCTGAACATACATAACAATCATCAACTCCACTGAAAAATCGGGTAGAATCGCGCCTTATCAAAATGCTCCCCAAAACGATCCATAGGATTCCACCCCACATGAAAACCGCTCAAGAAGTCAAAGCTGGCAACGTAATTATGGTTAATGGCAACCCAATGGTTGTTTTGAAAACTGAATTCAACAAATCAGGCCGTAACTCTGCTGTTGTTAAAATGAAGATGAAGAACTTGCTCAACGAACAAGCTCAAGAATCTGTTTACAAAGCTGACGAAAAATTTGATCAAATCATTCTCGAAACCAAAGAAGCGACTTTCTCTTACTTTGCTGATCCAATGTATGTATTCATGGACACTGAATACAACCAACTTGAAGTTGAAAAAGAAAACCTCGGTGACACCATCAACTTCATCGAAGATGGCATGAACGATATTTGTGAAATCACTTTATACGAAGGCAAACCAATCTCTGTTGAACTGCCAACTATCATCGTTCGTGAAGTTGAATACACAGAACCAGCAGCAAAAGGTGATACTTCAGGTAAAGTGACTAAAGTTGCTAAACTGAAATCAGGTTTTGAATTGCAAGTTGCTGCATTCATCGAAATCGGTGAACGCATCGAAATCGACTCACGCGACGGCAGCTTCCGCGCACGCGCAAAAGGCTAATTTGCATTCGCAAAAGCTACATGCTAGAAAAAGAGAGCTTCGGCTCTCTTTTTTATTGAATTTTTTAAGCCATATAGCTCGTTGAGCCTGTCGAAACGCGCGGTGAAACTCAAAAGAAAGTTTGCACGAAAAATCTAGGAAAACAAAATTATGCACCCAAGCAAAGTAGATCGAAATCGACTAACACAACTTACAGACCTCCCTAACATTGGGAAAGCCTGCGCAGAAGATTTACATTTACTTGGAATTGTTGAACCTGTGCAATTGATTGGCAAAAACCCCTATCAATTGTTTGAAGATTTATGCGAGAAAACAGGCGCAAAAATTGATCCTTGTATGCTCGACACGTTTATTTCAATTACTCGTTTTATGGATGGCGAAGCACCTCAACCTTGGTGGCACTATACTGAAGAACGAAAAAAGAACTTAGCTCAAAATTAACCAGATAGGTTTAGTCAGGTATCGCTAACTATCAAATCAAGTCTGAATGAGTACAGACCATGGCTTGTTATGATCTCGCAAATGGAACACGTCGAAATTTAGCAACCACATCACCAATTTCTGCAACCTTATCCAACGCCTCACCCATTCTGGCAATCGCATCAATGTTATCAGTCAAAGTGGCCAATTTTTCTAACGAAGTACGCATTTCTGCAATGGCTTCAATATGTGTACCTAAATCGGCAAGACGTTGAAGCGTTTGCTGCATTAATGTCATCAAATCAACATTTTCACCTAGCGCAGCAATCTTATCGAGTGACGAGCTCATCTCAGCGATCGTTTGCACATGATCAACCACTTTAGATAATTGATTCAATGAACCTTTCATTCCTGAAATTGTTTTTATATCAAAAGAAATTTCATCTAATGAGCGCCCCATATCAGCAATTGCACGCGTATCACTCGACATCTGTTTGATTGCATCGCTCATGCTCGACACTTCATGAATGTCTTTTGCAACATTGGCGATCAGAATGAGAAACTCCAGCAAAACACGACAAATCACTGCCAATACAATGAAAGCAAGTGGTGATGCCAAAACATAAATCCAGCCACGTAGCTGTGAATCATCGAAGGCTGACCAAACCACATGCGCCATAATCCCAAATGATGCAAGTAGCAATAACGGATACAGCACTGGTAATAACTCCAGTGCTGTCAGACGTTTAGAAAACGAAAAATTAAATAAAATTCGATAGCTTTGCTTAAGCAATTGAAAGAAATGCTTCATGTGTAGGTTTTACTCTCGATATGCTTATCACACTTTATGAATATAAATAAAGCAAGCCTGATTGAAACCACTTGATCAGAACACTTTTCCCCGATCCTCATGACCACACAATACAATAAATACATTAAAATTTGATGCATCAACTGTCCTACTAACTACAAAATTTATAGAACTAGGAAATTGGACAAAAGATACTTTATCCTTCAAATTTCAGTTTTCTAAAGCTTTAGACTGGATTTGTACATCAGCTCGACTTTACCAAGAATTAGCATTCAGCCAAAAATGGCAATACTTTGATCAAAAACTCTTCTGGTTTCTCAGCAAATGGTGCATGTCCAGATTGCATAACAAACAGTTTTGAGCCTTGTATGACTTGATGTGCAATCACGCCATCCTTCTTGGCTGGGATGACAGGATCGTATTTTCCAAAAATGAGCAAAGTCGGCGCTTTGATTGCAGATGCACGCTGACGTAAATCATGATCGGAGACAATAAAACTCCGCCAAACAGCGCGACTCAATGCGATACGCTCATCAGTCGCTTGAGATGTCGCAGCGCGTTCTAACATTGCCTGTACAGTTGGTGTTCGATGTCTCAAATATCGTGCTGCAAAAAAACGTGGTGAAAAGGAAAAACGACTTGCCTGAAACTTGCAAAACGCCCGAGTAATCCAATTATGTGGTGTAAAGCCACCAGGCGAAACCAGCACCAATCCTCGTACAAGTTCAGGTGCTTCAATCGCGAGTCGTGCAGCAGCATTGCCACCTAAAGAATTACCAATAATCAAAACTGGTGGTAACGCTAATGCCGTCAGAAACTCACGCAAGACACGATAAAAATATTCTGGACTAACTTTAGAGAGTTGGTCTGGTGCTGCCGACTCACCATAACCCGGCCAATCCAATGCCAGCACTCTATACTGCCTTGTGAACACAGGAATAACTGCGTCAAAATCCTTACTGTCGCCGGGATTTGCATGAAGCAAAATTAACGGTGTTCCTTGACCGGACTCGCGGTAATGAATTGTTCCAGAAGAAAGATTGATAGTCGGCATAATATGGTGATCTCAAAATAGAATTAGTTATAGCAAAAAATACCCAACACTCATAAAACTTATGCAAAATAATATAGTACAGCCGAAGTAATTTCAGGTAAGAGACATACGATAAATAATCCTAAAACTAGCAAAGCCCCTTTTTTACCATTAACTTTCAGAAAGTATAGTGGTGCCATAAATGGCCAGAGAATATACATAATAAAACCATTCGTAAAAGGACTACCCACTTTACGAACTCTAGCATCATTTATGATCCAGTAAACGGACAAGGGTATATAACTAAAAACCCAGATTTCTTCGACCCTTCCACTCGTTTCGACTCCCTTAGAGCCTGCATAGATTTCAAAGAAAACTAATATTAATCCAAGTAAAAAGATTGAATACAGAACAGCTTTCTTCTTATTTTGTTCCATGATTGACCTAAAGTTTTTCTAATATAATGTTTGAAGTTTTATTCAGTTTAACTTACTCATAAAAAATTGATCAACTTTACCTTGCTCTCTGACTATTGCACAAGATACAAATCAAAGTCCATCATGACCCATAAAAAAGCCCCACATTCACATGCAGGGCTTTATCAAAACTAAAGAATCTTAGTTCTTAGTTTTATCAACGATTTTGTTTGCTTGGATCCAAGGCATCATCGCACGCAGTTTAGTACCTGTTACTTCGATACCATGTGCAGCGTTGTTACGACGACGTGCAGTCATTGATGGATAGTTTGCAGCACCTTCAGAGATGAACATTTTTGCGTATTCG
>JASLGO010000070.1 GCA_030150135.1 Aquirhabdus sp. | reverse complement strand
AATAATGGCTCAAAATTGTGCCCCCTGTCTTGTGTCATAAAAAATATTAATTAGCCGCTAATTTTGGCAGCTTTTTTAGGTTTTGGAGAAAGAAATGTCTAAAGGTCAAACATTGCAAGATCCGTTTTTGAACGCCTTGCGCAAAGAACGTATCCCTGTTTCAATTTTCTTAGTGAATGGCATTAAATTACAAGGTCAAATTGAATCATTTGATCAGTATGTTGTATTACTTAAGAATACAGTAAGCCAAATGGTTTATAAGCACGCAATTTCTACTGTGGTTCCAGCACGCAACCCACGTCCTGCAACAGGTGCAGAACAGCAAGCTGGTGGTTTCCCAGCACCAGCTGGATTTGGTGCACAAGGTGGTTTTGGTGGTCAGCCTGCAGGTGGCGGTTTTGGTGCACCACGTGGCTTTGGTGCTCCACAACCAGGTGGTTTTGGTAGTCAAGGTGGCTTCGGTGGTCAGGGCGGTTTTGGTTCAGGTTATGGCCATGCTCAAGGCAATCAAACACCAGGCTTTGGCGATCATAAATTAGACTCAGAAGATGATGATAGCAATCATAATAACTTTTAATATGATTGTTGATGTACCTAAATAGCACCGCTTTTGCGGTGCTTTTTTTATCCTGAGCATTTTTATTTAATATTGAATATTTTGCAATATTGAATAATTGTTAATTTTGAAATTGATTATTAATAAACTCTATATCTAAATCAAAACCTAATTTTGGATTAGTTTAATATTGGGTTTAATTGGACATGAAATAATTCTATTCAACGTATATTAAATAGGTTGAATTGTATTCTAGATTTAGAATGGTGGAGTATCGCCAAGTTTATTTATAAAAAATGATTTATGTAATTTATTGTGTTATGTCGATCTTAGCGAGGAGAGAGTATAAATTATACTCTCTCCTAAAAAAGGATTATTGTGCAGAATCGTACAATTTGACATAAGCAGCCGCACGAATTTCTCGTAACCAATTATCTAGCTCAATTGGGAACTGACGTTCGTATAGCGCTTGTTTAGCGGCGTTTCTGCGATATTGTTGGGTCATATCTTCATCACGCACAGCTTCCACTTCTAGAATATGCCAGCCATACGCAGATTGAAATGGTTCACTGATTTGACCAATTGGTGTATGCAGCATTTTATCTTCAAATGCAGGCACCATTTCACCTGTAGAGACCCAGTTTAAATCGCCGCCATTTTGTGCTGAACCTGGGTCATCAGAATAAGATTTGGCTAGATCAGTGAATGAGGCACCAGCTTTAAGTTTGCTGTAGATATCATCAATTTTGAGTTTTGCATCTGCAGCACTGATAACTTCACTTGTTTTAACAAGGATATGTCTGACGTGGTATTGGTGCACCATTGCACCAGCTGCGCCGCGCATATCTTTAAGCTGGAGAATATCTACTCCTTCAACTGTCGTAAAAGGCTGGCTATATTCATTGGGTTTTAAAGCGGAAAGAGCTTCGACAAAGGGAGTCGGGAGTTCATCTGATTTATGCCATCCTTGCTCACCGCCTCTCATTGGGTAGGCCGCCATCAGGGATTCTATCGATTTTCCTGCACGCAATTGGGTGAGGACTTCGTTGGCAGATGCGTTTGCTTTCGCAACATCTTGCGGGTTATTGCGGTCAGCAATCGCAATTTGAATCACATTAAAATTGAATTCGGTTTTGAGTGCTTCGGCACTTTGCGGCGAACTGAGGAAATTATCGACATCTCTCTCAGTAATTTTGATTCGACTAGATACGCGTTGCTGTTGTAATTGGTTAATGTTTAGGTCATCAAGAACTTGTTGACGGAAAATTGTATAACCATTTGGTTTAATTGAATTTAATTTATTTTGGAATGCTTCTAACGATGGTGCACCTTGCTGCTGTGCGATATTGCTAATTGCTGCATTCAATGTGTTGTCATCGACGCTTGCACCATTACGCGCAATAATTCCAAGCTGTATTTTTCGCAAAATAAGTTGTCGAATAACGTCCGCACGCAATACATCATCACTCGGTGGTGTTTGTTTATGCAAAATAATTTGCTGCTTAGCATTGACTAAAGCTTGATCCACATCACTGGAGAGAATAATGGAATCATCTACTGTTGCAACAACATGATCGAGTGGTATTGCCGTAGATACCTCAGCGTAGGAATGAGGGGTAGGCAATATGAATAATCCGCTAGCTATAGTCGTATAGCAGATTGCTGATATTAATGAGCCAGCCCATAATCCAGTTAGAGTTCCACTTTTAAGTAAAAATGTTTTCACCAAAGGATGGTTTGAAGAATTTTGTTTAGAGAGGCTTAACGATTTTTCCAAGATGAGTCTACCTGCGTGAATCCATAAATTTTCTGCTTAAGCAGGCTTGAAAGAGCACTATCTGAATTACCAGTTAATCCCTTAAATGTGATTTGTAACATCACGCCTGTGTGAGGTTTGGTTGTGTTAATGACGTCGAAATCGTTATAAAAGGTTCTACCATAGAGTGCCACGCTCCAGCAGCATGAATCATAATCAATGCCGACGAGTGCATCACGAGTGACATCACTTTGGTAGTCGTATTGCACAGAACCGACGATACGGAAATTATTATAAACAGGTTGAACAAAAGAAGCCGTAGCTTCCCGTGCACCAATTTGATTGTCTTCTGTAACTGTCCGTCTGTAAATATAGCCAAAGCTGACTACACGTCCTGAGTCAGTGGTGTAATGAATACTTGATGAGTTTGCAGCGACTTGGCCTGAGTCGAGCCATAATGTACTGCCATCATAGCTAAGATGTTTATTCCACGTTGCACCTAGATCTAAGCCTATGCCCGAGGATTTGGATGTTCCAACAGCATCTGTTGACATCAATCTCGTTTCGCGATTGCTGAAGTAAAAACGATCTGCAACTCCGATACGTAATCTTTCCAGACCATCTTCATCATAAAAACGATTGGTCACACCGAGTGTGGCGAAATTATTGTCATCTAAGCGGTCATTACCTACAAATCGGGATGGATTAAAGAGTTGGCTGTAACTGAATGATGTATATGTTGTATCAAATACAGGTAGAGTCGATTGATTCACATACGGTGAATATGCGTAAAAGAATCGAGGTTCTAAAGTTTGCAACCATGCGCCAGCATCGCGTTCAAAAACTAAACCACTATCTAAAGTAAATTGTGGAACGACAGCTGCGGGGGAGCGCTGATTGTTATTAGCTTCATCTTGGTAGATGAGTGATCGTACTGATGCTGTTGGAATGAGGTAACCACTTGCGTCACGGAAGTTATATCTGACACCTAGCGTGTTGTATTGCCGAATCCCGTTAATCTGTACTCCCGAACCATCATTAATATCACGTTGGAAATACCCTGTATCGTTATTTGCAAAGCGTTCCCAGCCATTTAATGACCCTTGATCGTAGTTCAATTTAAGTTGGACACGACCATAGGGGCGATTAATATCTGCTACGGTATTGTCCAGCTCTTGATAGTTAATTGCTTGTAATGATCCATTAAGTCCCCATGCCGAATTATTGTAATTCAGCGTAGCAGAACGCTCTTGGGTCAATGTAGCGATTGGACCAAATGTCTGACCAATATCAGAAAAAAAATCTTTGTCTGATACATAGTTTAAATTGATTCGACTACTCCAGTTTTGGTCGAATGACATGGTGTGTAAGAAGTTTAATTCTTTGCGGTTTTGGTTGTTGTATTCGGGATCATTGGGCATGAATGATCCATCGATGATGCCTTGACCTAAATAAGGAGTCAGAAAACGAAACTCACCATCCAACATTGGGTTACGGTTAGTGACTACACGGGGTGTTATCGTTGCATCGTAATTGGGGGCAAGATTAAAGTAATAAGGTACCGCAACATCTAGACCATTTTTACTACTATAACGAAAGCTAGGAATGAGTACCCCACTTGAGCGTCGACCATCAATAGGGAAGTTAAAGTAGGGTGAGTAAAAAATAGGAACGCTACCAATATATAATGCTGCATCTCGAGCAACGCCACGACCAGTATCTTGATTGAGGATTAGTTGACTTGATTTGAGTTTCCAGCCGATCGCATCTGGTTCACAAGTCGAATAAACAGAATCTAGAATACGTGTAACATCATCAGATTCGCGAATAACTTCTCCTGCTGTGCCATGAGCTTGACGTTCTTGGGCAATATAATTGCTGTTTTTGACAGTGCCTGTTTTTGTGTCTAAGTGATAAATGCCTGTACCGCCATAACTAATTAAACCTGGGCTAGCGATTTTGACATTACCTGTGGCAGTGATGATGGTCTTATCTGGGTCAATCGTTGCTTTATCTGCAGTGAGTAGGCGTCCAGGTTGGCTAATTCTGACATTTCCTTCAAGTACTGAACCTGTATCAGGATCGTAATAGGCATGGTCTGAACGAGCCGTTGTGTTTGATTCGTTGACGGATGAATTTGGTATTTTTACAGATGGTGAAATCGGTGTAATCCATACGCCACGGCATGCTGCTGGTACGGGAATTCTTTGTTCGGCAGGAAGTTGAGCGAGTTGATTCCGATCAAAAAAACCATAAGCCAAAGGTGCATCTAAAGAATTTTGAGCACTTTGTTGGGTTGTATCAGACGTGCTTTCGGTTGAACTGTCTGCATAGACAACCTGCTCCACAAAAAATGTAGAAGCGATTCCAATGGCAAAAGCTAAATTATGAATTTTGAATTGACGCAATTTCAGATTATCCATCTTAGTAAGAGGTTTATACCAAACGGGCTTAGTTTATCCCAATCGTTGGCAAGAAATGACGAGTGTGAGTGAATATCGTAAAAAAATTACTAAACATTGAATATAAGATACTCAGCATCATAGAGAAAAATATGACGAGCGGCTACACTCACGCTATGATTAGATGTAACTCACGTTGTTTTTTGTCTAGTTGTTTTTGATCACACTGTTTTTTTGTCAAGGATTGGTCGTATATGTCATCTGAACGTTTGCTTACGTTGACTCATTGGGTCATAGAAAAACTAGAAAGCAATGATATTAGTCTTAAATCATTGACAGGAGATGCGAGTTTCCGTCGATACTTCAGAGTGCACTTTACAGGCAATCAATCTGCATCAATGCCATACCATACTTTGATTGCGATGGATGCGCCACCTCCTCGTGAAGATTGTCGTCCGTTTTTAGCGATTAGCGAGATGCTTGGGCGGCATGGTGTGCGAGTTCCTAAAGTTATTGCCAGTGATGTTACTCAAGGGTTTATTTTATTAGAAGATTTTGGTGATACAGTTTTATCACAAGTGCTGACATCAGAAAATGTCGATCAACTCTATTCGCAGGCGATGAATCAGCTGATTGAGTTACAGCAAGCTCCGCCGCTGGAGCGTTATCCTCTACCTGCTTATGGCGAGATTAAACTCGTTGATGAAATGAGTTTGTTTGACGAGTGGTTTCTACGCAAATTTCTCATGCTGAAACCGTCTCAAGAAGAGCAGACTTTACTGATGACTACTTATGATTTCTTGGCAAATCAAGCATTGCGTCAGCCTCAAGTTGTGGTTCATCGTGATTATCATTGTCGTAATTTGATGGTTCTTGATCAAACTGAAGAGTTAGGAATTATTGATTTTCAGGATGCTGTGATTGGTCCTGTGACGTATGACATTGTATCGTTGTTACGTGATGCTTATGTGCAATGGCCGAATGATAAAGTGCAAGAGTGGTTAAAAGTCTATTGGGAACGTCAAAGTATCAATGGACGTCTAGGTCGAACGTCGCTTGCTGAATTAAAACAATGGTTTGATTGGATGGGCGCACAGCGTCATCTTAAAGTTCTCGGGATTTTTGCACGACTTTATTTCCGTGATGGCAAAGATGGTTATTTGAATGATCTTCCGTTGGTGTTGTTCTATTTGTTGACTGAGACCAAAGGTTATAACGAATTATCAGCATTCCACCAATGGTTGTGCGATCGTGTTCTGCCTACATTCTTGGTTGAAATGCCAGATAGCATGCCGTTGCTCCAAGAGTTTTTATAATACTGATTTATAAATGATATTAGTAGTTTGTTGAGTTTTTTCATAGAGATATTGAATGCGTGCAATGATTTTAGCTGCGGGTTTAGGAACACGGTTGCGACCGTTAACTCTAGAGACTCCAAAACCGCTGCTTGAGGTTGGTGGGAAACCACTGATTGTTTGGCATATTGAAGCACTAAAGCGAGCTGGTGTGACCCAAATTGTGATCAATACAGCTTGGTTAGGCGAAAAGCTCGTAGAAGCATTGGGTGATGGTCAGTCATTTGGCGTCGAGATTCTGTGGTCACATGAAAGTGAGCCTTTGGAAACCGCAGGTGGAATCCAAAAAGCCTTGCCATTATTGGGTTCTGAACCATTTATATTGGTGAATGGTGATGTGTGGACGCGTTTTGATTTTGCGGCATTGGTGGATAAAGACTTAAATGGTGATTTAGGTTATTTGGTTTTGGTAAAAAATCCGCCGCAGCATCCGAATGGCGATTTTGCGTTGTCGAATCATCGAGTTGCACAAGAGGGTGTTGATAAGTTGACATTTTCAGGAATTAGCATACTTTCACCAAAGTTATTTGAATCGCTTCCAGCAGGAAAAGCACCTTTAGCGCCGATTTTACGTCAAGCGATGGATGCTGGAAAAATTGCTGGTGAATGTCTGCATGATCATTGGGTGGATGTGGGGACAATTGAGCGTTTAGCTGAATTGGATCAACAAATTCGTAGCGGGCTTGTTTAGTAATTTATCTCTCATGGCGCGAGTAGGTCTATGAGTCGTTCAGATTCTGTTTTATTGACGCAATGGCTGGATATTCTGACGACTCAGCAGCGTTCACCAAATACGCTCAAAGCTTATCAGCGTGATGTAAGCGAGCTTCTCTTATTTTTGCAAGCAGAAAAAAAAGGACCACATGCTGTTCAAGATTGTGATCATGAAAATAGCATAGATGAAAATACGTATTATTTTAGTCAACTGGATCGAGGAGCTTTGACACGCTATTCGGGTTTTCGAATGGAAGAAGGTGGATTAGCTCCTTCAAGTTTACAGCGAGAGCTTTCTGCGATACGTCATTTTGCGAGCTGGCTCGTCGAGCAGAAGATTCTCGCTCATAATCCCGCACAAGATTTCACGATTAATCGACCACCACGACCATTGCCAAGCACAATGGATGCTGAAGTTGTTCAACAATTGCTCGACCAGCCAGCACCAGAAGATCGTGATGAGGCGAGATTATGGGTGCGTGATCGTGCGATGTTGGAACTGCTATATGGTAGTGGTTTACGGCTTTCAGAATTGGCGGATTTGACATTGCCTATGCTGGATTTAGGTCGAAAAATTGTTACTGTAACGGGTAAAGGTCGTAAAACTAGAGTTTTACCTATTGGTTCTAAAGCACTTATTGCCTTGCAGGAGTGGTTGCCCCATCGTGCATTGTGGGCGGAAGAAGGTGTGTTACATGTATTCGTGAGTGAGCGTCGTGGCGAATCATTGCATCCTCGAACGATTGAACGTCGAGTGAGCCATCAGGCTTTACGTGCTGGAATTGCGCAACATTTACATCCTCATTTGCTCAGGCATTGTTTTGCGACGCATCTGTTAGCTGGCAGCGGTGATTTACGGGCAGTACAAGAGTTGTTGGGGCATGCGAACATTAGTACGACACAGATTTATACGCATTTGGATTTTGAACATCTGACCAAAGTTTACGATCAGGCGCATCCGAGAGCTAGGAAGTAGGAGCGTCGTTATAATAAATAATCTGAGGTCACTGAGCTTCGTTGAAGTGAATAATTCAGATGATTATTAAGATAAATACTTATTATTTATAATTTGTTCAATGATTTACACTCACATTAATCAAAGAAAAGCGCCCAAATTGAGCGCTTCACTTACGTGATTATTAATCAATGATTGCAAGAAATTAACTTGCAAATAAAACACCTCTCCATTCATCCGCGATTGCATCACTATCATGCTGATTCGGATGGAAATTGGTTTTATAGTAGTCCATATAAGCGGGTAGTAATACTTTGATCGCTTGCGATAGTTGTTGTAGTGCATACCAATGTTGTTTCCACTGCGTACGTCCTTTTTTATCTTTGAGCAGAAGTTTAGTGGTAAGAAGACTAATTCGAGTTAAAAAAGTTGCAGTGACAATGCGCATCGTTTGTTTGCGAACAGTCTCATCATTAAATACTTCTTTATAGACATCGAAGGCAACCGCTTTGTGCTCAGTTTCTTCAAGCGCGTGCCATATCCATAAACGCGC
Organism: Aquirhabdus sp.; assembly: GCA_030150135.1. GTDB lineage: Bacteria > Pseudomonadota > Gammaproteobacteria > Pseudomonadales > Moraxellaceae > Aquirhabdus. The sequence continues at coordinate 16,459 of JASLGO010000070.1, read as the reverse complement.
TGCATCAGGGTGAAGTTGAGCATGGAGATCGTTATGTTCGAGCAAATACTGCGCAATAATGGCTGTAAAATGCTCGAGCGCACAAGTTACTGCCAATTTTTGTTTGTCATTGAGTAGCTCTTTTAATTTCTCGGTGTTCTTTATTTCATAATCAAGAACAGGTTGCACATTGATACCAATACGTTCTGCAAACGCATTGAAACCTTCGTGGGCATGGCTATGCATGGCTTCTTGCCCGATGAATGCAGAAACATCCGCTTGTAAGCTTTTAGATGTAACTTGATTTCGTACATTGCGCACAGAATGAACAAAAAATCGCTCACCTGTTGGAAATGTTAAAGATAGCGCTGTCAATAAATAAGACATGAGTGGGTTGTTGTTGAAGTAATATTGAGGGAGCTGGTCGAAATTGAATTCCGGCTGGCGCACAGTAATTTTCGGATGTGCATTCCGCGTTATTGAATGATCTAATGTTCCAAATGTGCTTTGCATGATAATAACTCCTTAAGCATGTATTTCATCTAATTTTGACTTAACGTGCTCTTTTAAAAGGTTTGGGGACTTTTAATGTGTGAATGGTAAATATTGACAATACGAGTTGTCAGTATTTGTGCATCTTGTTGTGGACAATTGTTGTTGTCAAATACTTTGAGGGTTTTTGACTGCGGTTTTTCCGATAACAAATCAAGATAAATGTATGAGTACAGATTTTTACTGATTTAAATATCAATTGCGCTTGACCTGAACGCCGTCAAATAGCAATATACTGCGCACAATTATGTCTTTAATGCATGCTTGTTTTTGATGATGCTGAAAATGCGTAGTAAGCTGAAATAAAAAATGTAGTAGGCTCAAGAAGGTACGATGATTTTTTGTTGATCGTACTATCATATTTTTTGAATATATCCACTAGCCAAGCCGAGGAATTTTATGAAGGCTCTTGTTGCTGTCAAACGCGTTGTCGATTACAACGTTAAAGTTCGCGTAAAAGCAGATAAAACAGGTATTGATCTGACTAACGTCAAAATGTCAATTAATCCATTCTGTGAAATCGCTGTTGAAGAAGCAGTACGTCTTAAAGAAAAAGGCGTAGTGACTGAAATCGTTGTGGTTTCTGTTGGTCCAACAGCTGCACAAGAACAAATTCGTTCAGCAATGGCACTGGGTGCAGACCGTGGTATTTTGGTTCAAACTGATGATGCAGTTGCACCTTTAGCGGTTGCTAAAATCCTGAAAGCGATCGCTGATCAAGAACAACCACAAATCATTTTGCTCGGTAAGCAAGCAATTGATGATGACAATAACCAAACTGGCCAAATGTTGGCTGCGTTGATGGGTGTTGGTCAAGGTACTTTCGCATCGAAAGTGACTGTAAACGGTACAACATTGCAAGTAGAACGTGAAGTTGATGGCGGCGCACAAGTTGTTGATTTGGCATTGCCAGCAATCGTCACAACTGACTTGCGTTTGAACGAACCACGTTATGCAGCATTGCCTAACATCATGAAAGCACGTAAAAAACCATTGGATACCAAAACTCCAGCGGATTACGGCGTAAGCACAGCTTCTACGGTTAAAACTTTGAAAGTTGAGCCACCAGCAGAGCGTAAAGCAGGTATCAAAGTGAAATCGGTTGACGAGCTAATCGAAAAACTGAAAAACGAAGCGAAAGTAATCTAATTCAAACTTCGTAAGTTTGATTACATATCGATTCTCAATACCTAGATTTTAACGAAAGTTACAAAACGTATTCCGTTTTAAAGGAGTTCTAACATGGCTATTTTGGTTTACGCTGAACACGATAATGTCAGCTTAAAATCAGCAACACTTAACGTTGTTGCAGCTGCACAAGCCATTGGTGGCGATGTGCACGTATTGGTTGCTGGTCAAGGTGCACAAGCAGCAGCTGATGCCGCAGCAAAAGTTGCAGGCGTATCAAAAGTATTATTGGCAGACAACGCTGCTTACGCACATCAATTGGCTGAAAACGTAAGCCTGTTGGTTGCGAGCGTAGGTAAGGCATACAGCCACATCCTTGCAGCTGCAACATCAACTGGCAAAAACTTTATGCCACGTGTTGCTGCATTACTCGACGTGAATCAAATTTCTGATATTACTAAAGTAATCTCTGCTGATACATTTGAGCGTCCAATCTATGCAGGTAACGCGATTGCGACTGTTCAAAGTTCTGATCCAATCAAAGTGATCACTGTACGCGGTACAGGTTTTGATCCAGTTGCTGCAACTGGCGGCTCTGCTTCAATTGAAGCAGTTGCTGAAGCTGATAATTTGGGTAAATCAACTTTCGTTAGCGAAGCGTTGGCAAAATCTGAACGTCCAGAATTGACTGCAGCACGTATCGTTGTTTCTGGCGGTCGTGGTATGGGCAATGGCGAAAACTTTGAAACCGTATTGGTTCCATTGGTTGACAAGCTTGGCGCAGCAATGGGTGCATCACGTGCAGCTGTTGATGCTGGCTTCGTACCAAACGATTTGCAAGTTGGTCAAACAGGTAAAATCGTTGCACCTGACTTGTATGTTGCAGTCGGTATTTCTGGTGCAATCCAGCACTTGGCTGGTATGAAAGACTCTAAAGTGATCGTTGCGATCAACAAAGACGAAGAAGCCCCAATCGGCGCAGTTGCTGATTACTTCTTGGTTGGCGACTTGTTCCAAGTTATTCCAGAATTGACAAGCAAACTGTAATTAATCACGTGTAAGTAATTGTGGTTTGTTTTGTTGAATAAACGTGGGCTATCTCATGAGGTAGCCCATTTTTATTGGTCGACGTTATGCCACTACATAGTGGATTTGTTGTGTGTTATGGTGGAATTGTTGTTTGTATTTTCTAATAAAAAGAGTTTAAACGTTCGCATTTAAGTGACTAATCATGTTATTTTTCACTATGTTTAAAATATGAATACAAAGGAGTGTATATGCTGCCTACACGTGCAGGGGGGATTATCAATTACCCCATTCGCGACTTACAAACGCTATATAGTAGTTATTTGCCATTTGTAAGTGGAGGAGCACTTTTTGTTCCGAGTAACCGCACATTTCCTTTGGGTGAGGATGTGTTTGTCGTTGTGACTTTGCCAGAGTCCTCTGAGCGTACACCACTGACTGGTAAAGTGGTGTGGGTAACCCATCGTACACAAGGTTCGCGTCCAGCAGGGTTTGCTTTGCAGTTGCTAGGTGAGGACGGTACGAGATTTAAGAATGATATTGAAAAGCTGCTTGCAGGTCTTCTGAATTCTGATCGTCCGACTTATACCATGTGATTCAAGGTCTACTGTTTATTGAATTTTTTAGTAAATAATAAGGTCATTTTGTTGTGTTTATAGATTCGCACTGTCATTTAAATCGATTGGATCTGACTGCTTATGATGGCTCACTAGATCGCGCTTTAGATGCGGCTCGTGCTGCTGGAGTATCGCGTTTTTTAGCGGTTTCAGTTGATTTGGATGATTATAGCGTGCTGCAAGATATTGCAGAGCGTCATGATGATGTGGGGTTTAGTGTCGGCGCACATCCGTGCGAGTCTGCGGAAATGCTTAATCTTGCGACGGTTGAGACGTTGGTGAATCTTGCTGCGCATCCTAAAGTATGGGCAATTGGTGAGACTGGACTTGATTATCACTATAGCACTGACAATGCTGACGTTCAGCGTGAGTCATTTGCGAGACATATTGCAGCTGGGAAGCAAGCGGGAAAACCCGTGATTGTTCATACTCGTGCAGCACGAGCGGATACATTGGCGGTATTGCGTGAGCAACACGCACAACATGGTGTATTGCATTGTTTTACTGAAGATCTAGCGACAGCGGAAGGTGCGTTGGCTTTAGGTTATTATGTATCTTTCTCAGGTATTATTAGTTTTAAGAATGCTCAAGATTTACGCGATGTCGCAGCAAAAGTGCCATTGGATCGTTTATTGATTGAAACGGATAGTCCTTATCTTGCACCGATGCCGTATCGTGGTAAGTCCAATGAACCGTTGTATTTGCCTCATGTGGCACGTGTGCTTGCTGATGTACACCAGATTTCGATTGAACGTTTGGCAGAAGTGACTTCGGCAAATTTTGATCGTATGTTGAATGATGCGAAGTTAAATTAAGCAGTCATTGGTGCGAATGGTCTCACTAAACTGACTAAATAGGATTGATTGGATGAGTACAGATCGTCAAGTAGATCGCCATGCACAGTTTCGAGCGCGGGAATCGCAGATTTTTGATATGGCGGAACAGCTTTTACTAGATTCTGGTGAAGGTGGAATGACGCTGGATACACTGGCGCTGCATTTGGATCTGGCGAAAGGCACGTTGTATAAGCACTTTCAAAGTAAAGATGAATTGTATTTGCATTTGATTATTCGCCATGAGCAAGCGCTGTTGGACTTGATTCTCGATTCCACAGGTGTGTTTCAGGAGTTGCTCGAGACATATATGAAGCATCTTTTGAATCATCCACAGCGTACTGCGTTATTGCATCAGCTAGAGGAACGTTTGGCGGCAGGCGGTGTGGGTTTAACTGCATTATTTGCTGATCTCTATCGTATTCGCAAGCAGCGTCTACGTCGTATTGTTCCGTTAACGAATGCCTACCTTGATAGTATTCACAGTCATTTGACGACGCGTGATTATTTGGCGGCAATTTGGGCAATTGCCCAAGGTGGTTCTGCAATTTTGAATTCTAGTTTTTATCAGCGCTACTTGGGTGAGCGTGAGGGTTTAAAACAAGTATTGATCGATCAAATGATCACATTACCATTTCCAAAATCACCGACTTGATGTCTGAAATCCAATCAATGCTCAAATTTTCTTTGCCTAAGCTTTCTTTATCTAAGCTTTCTTTTTTGAGTGATTTGAGTCTTGATTGGCATCAGTATTTTAGATTGGATATGACTCCATCATCTCGGCATGTATCTGCTCAATCTCATTCTAAGCAAGTGACTCAATCTGGATTTACGCTGATTGAGGTCATGCTGGTTGTTTTAATCGCGGGCATTTTTGCGGCAATGATTGGCTTATCTATCGGCGGTTCAGATACTCGGCGAGTCTTGCAAGAGCGTGAAGAATTGATGGATTCGATTGCAGAGATTCGTTTGGAGTCGCAAGATCAAGGGCGAATGCTAGGATTAATTTTTTTAGATCAAACCGCTACAAATCCAGCCCGTTACGTTGTTGTTGAATACGATCCAACGGCAACCGATAAAGATAAACGATGGAAACCCTCAGTTGATTTTAAAGTTCATGCTTTGCCTTCAGGCGTTGAGCTCAGCGTAACGCCACTGCAAGACAATAATCAAAAGCCTAGCGAGCATCTGAACGATATTACCTCAGGCCAGTTGAGTCCAAAGTTGATCTGGTTTGGTAATGGCGAAGCAACGGCAGCACGATTGCAGTTAGTGCAAGAAGGTCAAAATGTCGGTGATGCAGTCGAAGTTACGGCTTTAGGTAGTGTCAAAAAAGACGAGACGGGCACATCGAGTTCCGAGGGTCAGCAATGAGTTTTAAAAACACTATGCGCCAATCGGGTTTTACGCTCATTGAAGTGATGGTTGCATTGGCAATTTTTGCGGTGGCGGCTGTGGCTTTGATGCGCGCTGGAATGAGCTATGTCAATGCAGTTGAGGGCTTAGAGACTCGCACCTTAGCGCATTTTGTCGCGATGAATGAAGCCGCTAATATGACTCTAACCCAAGCATGGCTTGATGGTAGTGCAGAACACAATGTTGAGGAGCAAGGGCGACATTGGCAGATTGCAACACAAGCTTTTCCGATTGCACAAACGGCAAATGTAAGGCGTGTTGAAATAACTGTTTCACCGATTATCCCAGAGACAGATAAACCTGGGGATGCGGTTACTACGCTTGTCGTATTTATTCATCGTCCAGCGGCATAACATGATGAGTGCTCATATGACCACAAGGATGGCGAGTTCAATTAAAGATCAAGGCTTTACGCTGATTGAGTTGGTTGTGGCGATGGCTATATTTGCTGTGCTGACTTTGTCGGGATGGCAGGTTTTTAATAATCTGATTAAAGTACGCGAACGTGCGACGGTGAAAGCGGAACAGGTTGCCGCAATTCAAGAAGCTTACGAACAGTTGTCTCGAGATTTTGTACAAGCGACTTCACGTCCAGCTACGATCGGCGCATCCACAGAACCCGCATTTCTTTTGCAAAATAATATATTTCACCTGACTCGTACTGGTGTGATTGATCCACTCCAGCAAGGTGTTTCGCCGATGCAACGGGTGTATTACACCGTCGAGCAAGAACAATTGGTTCGATACGCCGTTGCTCAGGTTGACCAAGATGGCAATGCCGTTCCAAGTAAAACTGTTTTATTAAATCATGTGACAAATTGGTCGGTGAGTGCATTATCAAGTACAAACAACAGTCCTGTTTGGCCGATTGATACAACCAATACCACAAATTCAGATACTGCAAATCAAACAGCCCCCGGCGATGTGAATTTACCAACAGCAGTACAAATTACACTGACAGCAAACGGTCAACCGCTACGCTGGTTATTTGCTTTGGTCTCAAATATCCCGACGACTGCACAAACAGGCTCAGGAGCGAGTTCTGGAGCAAATTCTGTGGTGGGTGGGGCAAGTACCGCTGCGACTGGAAGTACGACGACAAACACGCCAAACAGCGCAACGAGCAATACAGCGAATAACGTCGCGAGCAATGGAGGATAGGCAATGGATCATCCACATATGCTACGACATCAACAAGGCGTTGCGTTACTTACGATTTTATTAATGGTTGTGACTGCGACGATATTGGCAGTAGGATTATTAACACGCCAAGATCGTATGATGCGTGAGACGAGTGTCCTTTTGCGCCAAGATCAATCGCTACAGTATGCACTAGCAGGTGAGAATTTGTTTGGTGCATTGCTCATCGCTTCTGCACAAGATAATGCCAATGTTGATAGTGCTCAAAGTATTTGGGCAAAACCAATTCCACCGTACCCAGTTGAAGATGGTTCGATTACAGGAAAGCTGGTTGATCAATCAGGCAAGTTTAATCTCAATAATTTGTACCATAATGGTCAAACAGATGCGGTTGCATTAGCTTATTTTAAGCGTTTACTGACGCGAGTAGGTTTGCAGCCGACATTGGCCAGCGCGGTTCTAGATTGGCAGACGCCTGCAGAAGCATCACCAGTCGATAGTGATGGAGCTAAAAATAGTTTTTATCTCGGTCAAACACCGCCTTATCAAGCTGCTAATCGTCCATTTCAGCAGATTGAGGAGCTGCGTAAGGTGCGTGGTTTTGATGAAAAAAGTTATCAACTTCTTGCACCTTATGTTTCTGCTTTGCCGCAGTTTGCACCGATCAATATCAATACCGCTGCTGCACCTGTTTTGGTTGCGCTAGATGATAGTTTGACGCCTGCTTCAGTGAATGCATGGATTATCGAACGTAATGCCAATGCAAATGGTATCACTCAAGTTTCTGCGCTGTGGCAGAACTCTACGTTTTCCCAAGTTCCTGCGGATAGTCAGTCTAAGCTGACGACACTGCTTGATGTCAAAAGTAGCTATTTTCAAGCGCAGATTGATGTCAATCTGAGCGGACGGGATCGTTTTTTGACCAGTGATATTTATCGGACTGGACAGAAGGTTTATGTGTGGCGGCGGAGTTTAACGCCGTTTCAAGTTGTAGTGCCTGTGGCAGCGTCTTAGTTGTGTTGAATCAATAAAATAGAGATCAAGGATATGACTCAAAAAGAATCAGGATTTGTGGCTGGAACATTGGTTCATACGGATAAAGGTTTAGTGCCGATTGAGCAGATTAAAGTTGGGGATTTGGTGTTGTCTAAAGCGGAAAGTGGTGTTGGAGGTGTATCATATCGACCAGTTATTAAAACAATGAATTTTGGGAATAAAGAAATATACGAAATTTGCTATGCCTCAACAATAATCGTGGATGGTAAAGAGCAAATTGTAATCAGTCATGAGTTTTTAACGGCAGATTATCCTATTTGGATAGTTGATCATGGATGGATTGCAGCCAGAGAGCTTAAGGGAGGAGAAACTGCTTTACTTGCAAAGGGTGGAAGTAATGTGGTTTATAGTATGGATAATCTATATCAAACAACAGTTGCAGGTATAGCTTATGGTTATGGTTGGAGCGGAGGAAATACGCCAGAGAAGTTTGTAGATTTTAAGTCAGGGACATCTATTATTTCTTATTCAAATACACCAGTAGACTGTACTGATTATGCCTATGTGGCTATTAATAGTGGAGTTACACGAAGTAATGGCTATACATTCGTTAACCGACTTGGGCGAGGAATTGGTTGTGGTGACGAAGATCGCCCTGATTTTAGAATATTTGAAGTAGTACCTGATGTGTTGATGAATATAAACGGTACAGTTGAAACATTTAAATGGTCTGTTTTTAATATAGAGATTCAAGAAAATCATACATATCTCGTTGGTTCAAGTGCATTATGGGTACATGACGTAACCACAATAACATCCTAAGTTTCACCAATAGCCAGAACAACGTATAATCCAATATCCTGTAGCTCAGAATCTAAGCCGAAATCATTATGCTGATCCGCAAGCTCTTTAAGTTTGAAAATGCCCATATCGTGCGTAATTGTACGAGTGATCGTTGTCGCCGTTCGATTCATGGACACAGCTATAAAGTCGAGTTGATCTTGGAGGCAAATCGTCTGGATCATGGGCAAATGGTCTATGATTTTGGGTTACTAAAAGGTCAAATTCGTGATTTGATTGATAGCTTTGATCATGCAATTTGCTTCTGGAATCAGGATGATGCAGGTTATATTGAGGCGTGCAAGCAATACAGTGCACGCTGGATTTCATTACCTGTGTCACCTTCGGCAGAGCAATTTTCGCGGTTCTTTTTCTTTTTAGCCGATGTGATCATGCGCCAAACCATTACACAAAATGGTGAGGGTGATGTCATTGTCCATTCCGTGATCGTCCATGAAACCGAAACAGGCTATGCGCAATGTTTCCGTGCAGACGTCGAAAATGAACAAATGGGCGTGTTAAGACTAGAAGATTTTGAGTTCTCAGAACAAGTTCAGCTTGAATGGACTGATCCACAGATGTTTGAAAAAATGAAAAACGGCGTCGGTTTTGCAAATCCGCACGTCGAACATAGCGTAAGAGTAGATGTTTAATGTCGCAAGCAACGCCAGAATCCACACCTGAAACAACACCAACTGATTCGCATATTCAATCTGACACCATTGCAGTAGTTATTCCACCAGAACTCAAAAATCTCCCCATGGCACGCGACCGTCATCGCTTGTTGATGCTTGCGCGTGGCAAAAACAAAGACATTGAGCGTCACACGCAACTACTAGAGAAATCAACCGCCGAAGTTGCGGCACGTTATACACGTTTACCCAAGATCACTTTAAACACCGAATTACCTGTCAGCCAATCCGCCGACATCTTGATCGAAGCGATTGAAAAAAATCAGGTCATTATTGTCGCAGGTGAAACAGGTTCGGGAAAAACCACACAATTACCGAAGCTCGCGTTACTTGCTGGACGTGGTTTAACGGGTCTAATCGGGCATACACAGCCGCGACGTTTGGCTGCGCGTAGTGTATCTCAGCGGATTGCAGAAGAGTTGGGTGAGCCGCTAGGTAAATCCGTCGGATTTAAAGTGCGCTTCAACGAAACTGGTGATAACGACGCGTTTATTCGCTTGATGACAGACGGGATTTTGCTGGCTGAACTGGCACATGATCGGTTTCTAACCAAGTACGATACGTTGATTATCGACGAGGCGCATGAGCGTAGCCTAAATATTGATTTTATCTTGGGTTATGTACGGCAGATATTGCCGAAACGTCCTGATTTAAAAGTCATTATTACTTCGGCAACGTTGGATGTGAATCGCTTTAGTCGTTATTTCAACGATGCACCTGTGTTTACCGTTGAAGGGCGTAGTTATCCTGTTGAAGTGCGTTATCGTCCGATTTCTGACTTGCCTGTTGGCGGCAGTGACGATGATGAGTTTGATAACTTTGAGGAAAATTTGCCGCGAGCAGTCGTTGCCGCAGTTGAAGAATGTTATCAAGATGCAGTCAATAAAGGACATCCACAAAAAGCAGATATTCTGATTTTTGCTAGCACCGAAGCTGAGATTCGTGAGCTACAAGAGGCTCTAAATCGCTATGGACCAAAGCATACCGAAGTGTTGCCACTTTATGCGCGTCTGGCTTTAGCAGAGCAACAACGCATTTTTAATCCATCTGGAAAAGGTCGGCGAATCATCATCGCCACCAACGTCGCTGAAACAGCACTGACCGTTCCCAATATTCATTATGTGATTGATTCTGGTTTTGCGCGGATTTCGCGTTATTCCTATCGTTCGCGCGTGCAGCGTCTACCGATCGAAGCGATTAGCCAAGCGGCTGCAAATCAACGCAAAGGGCGTTGTGGACGGATCGCAGCGGGTGTTTGTATTCGTTTGTATAGTGAGGAAGATTTCTTAGGTCGTCCAGAGTTTACTGAACCAGAAATTCGTCGGACTAATCTCGCGTCAGTGTTGTTACAAATGGCAAATCTGGGGCTGGGTACATTCGATGAGTTTGAATTTATCGAACCGCCAGATTATCGCTTGGTCAATGATGGTACGAAGCTGCTGATAGAGCTTGGTGCATTGATTGAAGGTGAGTCGAGGCTCACACCAATCGGTCAACAAATGGCAAAAATGCCGATTGATCCGCGTTTATCACGGATGATTTTGGCAGGCTCGCATTTTGGTGTGTTACATGACACGCTTGTTATTGTCAGCGCATTGTCCGTGCAAGACCCGCGTGAACGTCCTGCGGATAAGCAAACGCAAGCAGATCAAAAACATGCGCTGTTTAAAGAAAAAGATTCAGATTTCTTATTCTATACCAAGCTATGGAAAGTTTTGGCTGAACAAAAAGGTGAAATGACAGAGAATCAGCGCCGCAACTTCGCAAGACAGCATTATCTTAGCTGGTTGCGTATTCGTGAATGGAAGCAGACGCATAAGCAATTATTAGAACTCGCTGAACAATTAAAATTATCGTTCAGTGAAACCAAGATTTTCGATGAAAAAATCAATAAATATGTTACAGGTAACACGAAAAAGGTGACAGAAATTCCTGATGCCGATGGTTACGTGCGTCCAGCTAATTATGAGAATCTGCATCGTGCGTTACTCACTGGATTACTGTCTTTCGTTGCGCAAAAGACCGATCAGAAAAATGAATACATGGCAGTGCGTCAGCAAAAAACGCGGATATTCCCAGCAAGTACATTGAATCGCGCTAATGCTGCTTGGGTCATGTCGTTTGAAATTGTTGAAACCAGTCAAGTCTTTATGCGCACACTCGCCAAGATTGAACCTGAATGGATTATTTCTGCGGCGCGTGGCTTGCTCAAATATCATTATTTTGAGCCACATTGGTCAAAGAAAGCAGGTTTGGTGAATGCTTACGCGCAAATTTCATTATTTGGCTTAATTATTCAATCCCGACAATTGGTGAATTACGAAAAAATTAACCAAAAAGAATCTCACGAAATTTTCTTGCGTGATGGTTTGGTGACTGCTGAATTGGGCGTAACGCCACCGTTCTTAAAGCACAATGTGCAAATGCTTGAAGATGTGCAGCGTATTGAAGACAAGTTGCGTCGCCGTGACTTGCTGGTGGATGAAGAAACGCTGTATGCGTTTTATCAGCATCGTGTGCCTGAAACGATTGCCAGTCGGCGTGCGTTTGAAGACTGGCGTCATGAAGTCGAAAAGACCAAGCCTAAGTTTCTTTATCTGACTGAAGCCGACATTTTGGCAGATTCTGTTCCTGATACGGATGCGTTTCCCGAAAAACTCCAAGTCGGAAAGCTGACTTTACCTGCACGTTATGTCTTTAATCCTGTGGGCGATGATGATGGCGCGATTCTGACGATTCCTGTGCAAGCTTTGCCACAACTCGATGCCAATGCGTTGTCATGGGGTATTCAAGGTTGGCGTTTTGATCTGGTGGAGGCATTACTCAAGTCATTACCGAAGGATCAGCGTCGCAAACTCGTACCAATTCCTGATACCGCTGAACGGATTTATGATGATTTGAAGCCTTTGCCGGGTTCAAGCATTGCGAGTGAAATTGTACGCGTGTTGAATATGCATGATATTCGCTCAGATAGCTTTGATTTCACAACGATTCCATTGTATTTACGTCCGATGATTGAGGTCATTAATGAACGTAAACAGGTGATTGCCAAAGGGCGTGATGTTGCCGAGTTATTGATTAAATGTAAATCACAAACAACGACGCCTTTGAGTAATACGCAACATGATCAATCAAATGCGATTACGACGTTTCCAGAGCGCTTTCATTTTGAGAGTGCGCGAACGATTTCAGGCTTGCAAGTCAGCCAGTATCAAGCACTTGTTCCTGCTAAAAATGGTACAAATCAAAATAACTCTATAGAAGAAACTGTTTCTATTCAGATTTTTACTGATGAAAAAACTGCACGCGCTGCACATCGGCAAGGTGTTTTGCACTTATTTTCGTTACAGGTAACGGAGCTTGCTAAGCAACTGAAGAAACAATTGCCGAAAGCGTTGATTTTGACTTTTGCGCCACTCGGTAATCAAGTTGCTTTAGAAAATTTACTGATTCGAGCAACTTTAGATGCAACTTTTCAAAAATTGCCAATGAATAGGACTGAATTTGATGCCATGCTTGCGCAAGATAAGCCGAAGTTTCTGGCGACAGGGCAACAAGTGTTGAAAGAGTTGACTGAGATTTTTGTGTCTTGGCAAGCGATACGTCGTCAGTTATTGACTTTAAATCAAGATGTCTTTGGGCGAAATATGGATGATATTGAAGATCAATTGGATGCGTTGCATTTGAACGATTTTGTGTATCGGATTGATCCTGAACATTGGCGGCAATATCCACGTTATCTCAAAGCGCTAGAGCTTCGTTTAGAACGCTTACCGAATAGTTTAAGTAAGGATAATGACAGCGTTAAAGTCTTAGATCCCTTTATGAAACGCTTGAAAGATCGTGATAGTGAGCCTGCATTAGCGGAATTTCGTTGGTTGTTGGAAGAGTTACGGATTTCTTTATTTGCGCAACCGATGAAAACGCGAACGCCTGTGTCACCAACAAGACTGGACAAACTCTGGCAGGCGATGGAAACTAAGCGATAGTTTGTATTGTAACAATTTCTTGCTGAATTGGTTTTATAGCAATTAGATGAATGGATAGTTGGAGCTTTTCTCCTTTCCCTTCAAGGGGAAGGTCGGGATGGGGATGGTTTTAGAGCAGAATCAAAACCATCCCCATCTAAATCTTCCCCTTGAAAGGGAAGACTTAAAAGCAAAAACATTAAATGAATTGTAAGTTTTTAAAAATTGCCGTTAACGAGGTTTGATATGAGTATTCGCATTACAGGTACAGGATTGTACATTCCGCCATTTTCAATTAGCAATGAAGAACTTGCGGCGAGTTTGAATGCTCATGTTGAACAATATAATGCTGAACATGCAGCAGCGATTGAAGCGGGAACCGTTGAAGCGAAGCAAGGGACTTCAGCAATTTTTATCGAAAAAGCATCAGGTATTAAAGCACGCTATGTGATGAATAAAGAAGGCTTGCTTGATCCAAAACGTCTGGCACCAATTATTCCTGAACGTAGTGATGATGAAATTTCGATTCAAGCTGAGATCGCTGTTGCTGCTGCCAAAGATGCGCTGAAAGCTGCAAATTTGACCGCTGATGATATTGATATGGTATTGGTTGCTTGTTCGAATATGCAACGTCCGTATCCAGCCGTTGCAATTGAAGTGCAAGGTGCACTTGGCATGACGCATGGTTTTGGCTTCGATATGAATGTCGCGTGTAGTGCAGCAACATTTGGTATTGAGCAAGCGTATAATGCAATTAAAGCGGGTTCAGCCAAGCGCGTGCTGATGGTAAATCCAGAGATTACTTCGGGTCATAACAATTTCAGCACTCGTGACAGTCATTTTATCTTTGGTGATGTGTGTACTGCGGTGATTATCGAAGAAACTGATACCAAGCCCGGCTTTGAAATTGTCAGTACCAAGCTGTTTACTCAGTTCTCTAATGCGATTCGCAATAACTTTGGCTTCCTTAATCGTGGCGATGAGTCTGGCATTGGTAAACAAGATAAGTTATTCCGTCAAGATGGCCGTCGCGTGTTCCGCGAAGTGTCGCCTGTTGTTGCTCAAATGATTACTGATCATGTGGCAGCTAATGGTTTAGACGTTCATCAACTCAGCCGTTTCTGGTTACATCAGGCCAATGGCACAATGAATAAATTCATTCTGAAAATGATTTTAGGCAAAGAGTCTTCGGCAGATGGCACATCTGATTATGAATATAATCCTGATCTTGCGCCGATTATCCTTGATGAGTTTGCTAATACCAGTTCGGCAGGTTCGATTATTGCGTTTCATCGATACTCACAGGATCTGAAGGTTGGTGATATTGGTGTAATTTGTTCATTTGGTGCTGGCTATTCGATCGGTTCAGTCATCGTTAAAAAAGTTGCTTAAATAGATAAATTGTTTAAATTGAACTTAAATTGAAATAGTCAGTTAGTTTGCGGTGAGCTAATGACGGTTGGACATGGATGTCCATAGGTGAATAATGCGCTGGTTCAAAATATTCGCACTGTGCTTCTTGGCTTTTATGGCTTTTCGCTCTATTAGCCATCGTGCAATTAAACATCCTGATGGTGTGATCACCGCTGCAAGTGACCCTGAACAAACCTCCACATCTGATTCTGAGTTTCAGTTTAAACATTACTCCATTAGACCGTTACAAGATTTTAGTATCGTCGCACGAGTGTTATCGACTGAACATTATGAGTTTGATGCAGGTGCTGAATTAGCACCAGTTGATTTAGCCTTAGGTTGGGGGGCGATGTCAGAGACCTCTGTGATTAATCAATTGAATATTTCACAAGGTGGTCGGTTTTATTTTTACCGTTATCAATTACCTCCACCGATTCCGCCGAATGATATGATCACTCATAGTGCAAATATGCATATGATTCCGTCTAATTCATTAATTGAAAAAGAATTGAAGAATGTGCGTGTTGGTCAGATTATTCATTTACAAGGTAATCTGGTTGAAGTGAAAGATTTGCAAAAAAATTGGACTTGGCGTAGCTCATTAACGCGTAATGATACTGGTAATGGTGCTTGTGAACTGGTTTGGGTAAAGAGCTTGAGTGTGACGGATCGTTAGTTTTAACGATATGATAGGTGGCTGACTAGATTGAACCATTTAGAATCGGTGAGTAAATTTTGATATATTAGGCAGCATTTTTTAGATTAAGAAAATCCATGCAATCCATAAAAAATAGTCTCAAATTTCTTGAATTCCTCGAGGAGCCAGAAGATTTTCTCAATAAAAAAATGGATCATTACCGTACTTTAAGTGCGATTATTTGCTTTTTATTAGCACTGCAAGGTGCTTTTTCATGGATATGGGATTATTACATTGATCCAATTGGTGCACAGAGCACGATTGGATTAAGATCATGTTTTTTCTTGTTTATTATTGTTTCATTCGCATTTAAATATATTAAAAACAGGCGTGTGTTAGAGTTATTTTGCCTTATTTCTGGCTTGTTGGCTCAGTTACTTTTTATAGAAATCATGAACCAACTACAGAATGGCATGATTTATATTCTTGCATTATTTGTATTTATTTTATTTTTTCCGTTATTTCTGTTTCAAGGCTTTTCGTTATCGGCAAACCTTGCTTGTACTTTTTTCTTTACCGTTTTTCCGCAAATTATTGCTTTACTTGGTTTTGCCCCAAAATTCTCTCAGCCTCAGTACATCATTTTGATGTGGCCAGCTGGGGGTGCAATGATGGTAATGTTGTATTTTTCTGCCCAAAATTATCGTTTACGTTATGAATCACAACTTGCGCTCAAAGAGGCTTCCTATACTGATTATTTGACAGGTGTTAGCAACAGACGGCATTTTATGCGGCGACTCAAACAAGAAATTATTCGTGGGCATCGTTATAAGCATCCTGTTTGTCTCATGTTGCTGGATATTGATCACTTTAAACAAGTTAATGATGTACATGGACATCCTACGGGCGATCTTGTGATCCGTGCGATTGCTGATTTATGCCGACAATCATCACGTGAAATCGATGTTGTTGCGCGTATTGGCGGGGAAGAGTTTGCGATACTGCTGATCGAAGCCAGATTACAGGATGCCGTTATCGCAGCGGAGCGCCTTCGAAGTTTAGTCGAAAATCTGCCAATCAAGAGTATTGGTGGAATTGATTTATTTCTTACGGTGAGCATAGGTGTCGCTGAGCAGCCACAAGAAAATGAATCCGAAGAAAAACTGATTGAGTTGGCGGATGCTGCGTTGTATCAAGCTAAAGCACTGGGTCGAAACAATGT
>JASLGO010000067.1 GCA_030150135.1 Aquirhabdus sp. | reverse complement strand
GAATGCAACCTCGCCTCTATTCGATTGCATCAAGCCCTAAAGCTCATCCAGGTGAAGTTCACTTGACTGTATCAGCAGTAAGATATGAACATGAACAACGTCTACGTAAAGGTGTGTCGTCTACCTTTTTGGCAGAGCGCGCCGATACGATCACTATTCCTGTGTTCGTGCAACAATCCGCCCACTTCCGTCCGCCGCATCAAGGTAATACGCCCATGATTATGGTTGGCCCTGGTACAGGTATCGCACCATTTCGTGGATTTTTGCATGAACGTCGCGCGCGTGGAGATAAAGGGCGTAATTGGTTATTTTTTGGTGACCAATACTCAGCCACTGATTTTTATTATCGGGAAGAACTTGAAGAAATGCAAAAAGATGGTTTACTCACTCATCTTGACCTTGCTTTTTCACGAGATCAACCTGAAAAAATCTATGTCCAAGATCGTATGCGCGAACATGGTGCAGAACTATGGGCTTGGTTAGAAGAAGGCGCACACTTTTATGTATGTGGTGATGCAAGCAAAATGGCTAAAGATGTTGACGCAACTTTGAAATCTATTATCGCCAAACACGGCGGTTTATCAGAGGATAAAGCACAAGAATATATCAACCGTTTATCCAAAGAAAAACGTTACGTCCGTGATGTCTATTAACGATAAATTATCATCAAAGACTTCCTTTCATCCAATAAAAAAGACCTATCGCTGATAGGTCTTTTTTGCATGGCACAAAAGTTAAAACTTAGGAAGCAGATTTATCTTTCACACTAATTTTTTCAACCTTAGCCTGACTCTTGAGATATTCAACATAATCTTCAAGTTCTTGCTGACCACGTAAACTACTTAAAGAAGTTTGTATTTGTTTACGCTGCTCTGGAGTCACCACAGTTGCTTCATCAGTCACCTTGCTCACAGCTAAAACAACAACGCCACTTGCAACACTGACGGTTTTTGCATTTGTACGACCCTCTGCTGGTGCGGTAATACTAAAAGCAGTATTCGACAACACTGCTGATGGTAAACCTTTGTCGCGTGTCACTTCGCCCATATTCTGGAAAGTTACACCCAAGGCTGCCGCTGTTTGCTCAACGGTTTTACCCGAGTTCAAGGATGCAGCAACCTCTTTCGCTTTCGCTTTCGCCAGTTCTAGCGCACCTTGCATTTGCAAAGTCGCGCGAATCTTCGGTGTCGCTTCCGCCAAGGTCAAAGGCTTAACAGGCAAATATTGAGTAACTTGAATCCACATCGTCCGTGTAGGAGAAATCGTGATGCCACTAGAAACCTTACGGTCTTTTGTGGACTCATCACTAAATGCGGTCGTCAAAAGATCTTTACTACTAAAATCACCAGCAATACCTGAACGACCCATCAAACCAGAATGTGAAATCGATAGATTATTTGATTTAGCTAAGTCAACCAATGAATCTGCACTTGCAGCTTGCTCATTGATCTGACTTTGAGCATCACCATAAGCTCCATCAAGTTTCGCCTGATTTGCCTCAACCATCAATTGTGCTTTAACACTATCAAATGAGGGAACATCTGCTTTTTTGACATCTAACAATTTGATGAGATCATAACCTGCAGGTGTTTTAATTGGGTTAGAGACTTGATTAGGAGTCAGTGCATTAAGTGCCTTATCAAATTCCGCCCCATATATACCATTGGTTACGAGACCTAGATCGCCATTATTGATTGCAGATCCTTGGTCATCAGAATTTGCTTTTGCAAGCGCGCCAAAATCCGCACCCGCTTTAATTTGCGCGGCTAGACCATCAATTTTCTTTTTAGCGGCTGCATCACCAATTTTATCAGTAGAGATAAGAATGTGCTGTACATGACGCTGTTCGTTTCCAGCAGCGGCTTGAACCATCGCCTCATAACGCGTCTGTAAATCTTGATCTGTTACTTTGACTTGATTAGCCAAAGAACTACTATCCAAAGTCACATAATCTAGATTCACTTGCTCTAAACTATTGAGGTGTGCCTTATTTGCGTTGTAGTAACTGCTAATTTGTGCGTCTGTCACATTCACTTGTGCTAAATATGGAGAAGCAAGGATTGTAGCGAGCTGTACATCTCGTTTTTCTGTTTGTAACTTCATAATGCGATCAATTTCACCACCACCAGCAACGCTCGTAGCAGCAATACCTTGAGCCATTAAACTTAATGAAGTCTGCTCACGCACCATTTTAAATAACGTAAATCGATCCTGACCGCTATTTTTTAGATAAGCTTGGAATAACTCATCTGAAAACTTACCATCTTTCTGAAAAGAAGGTTCTTTATGCAACATCGCAACAATCTGATTATCGGTCAAGGTCAAACCAAGTCGATTCGCTTGGTTTAAGATGACACTCTGAGCAATTAGATTGTCTAACACTTGCTGATGCAACACACTATCATCAATTAAGTCAGCATCGCCACCAACTTTTGGCAGCAGCGCTTTACGTTGTTCATCAACTTTTTGATCTAGTTCACGACGAGAAATATTTTTTTTATCTATGGTCGCCGCAATTTCATTATCATTGCCACCTTTAAAGTAGCTTTCGACCCCGAATAATACGAATGGTAAAGTTAAAAGAGCCATGAGCACTTTGCCCATCCAACCTCGTACCAGTGTTCTAAAGCCTTCCATAAATCATATTTCCAGTTCAAGCAGGAATTTTAAATGAAAAACGCGCCACAGGGCGCGCCTCTTGAAACATCACAATATCAAAGATTTACTTCACATTATGATGTTTCACAACAATCGCTATTAAGCAACAGTATCTTTTAGACCTTTACCAGCTTTGAAACCTGGTACTTTGCTTGCTGGAATTTGAATTGCAGCACCAGTCTTTGGATTACGACCTGTACGGGCAGCACGCTCTTTAACGCTAAATGTGCCAAAGCCAACAAGAGTTACACTGTCACCGCTTTTCAATGCTTCACCAACAGAAGCAATCAGCGCGTCCAATGCGTCACCCGCAGCAGTTTTAGAAAGAGAGGCTTTAGAAGCAATCGCATCAATAAGCTCAGATTTGTTCATAACGGAAATATCCTATAGGTTGTTAAAAATGTGTCCGACAAAAGACGTGCGACCTTTATATCAATGAGTTCAAGGCTTGGCAAGCGATACATACGAAGAATACTAAAAATAATCA